>JAURFH010000060.1 GCA_030834415.1 Verrucomicrobiota bacterium
AAGATGCTGATGCTCGATACGCAGGTCTACTCGAACACCGGTGGTCAGAACTCCGACTCGTCCACGATGCTCGGTGGTTACGACATGAACCAGTTCGGTGTGGCCTCGCAAGGCAAGCTGATCGAGAAGAAGAACGTCGCTGAGGCGTTCACCAGCGGTCACGGTTCGCCGTTTGTCGCGCAGGTCTCGATGGCCAACGCCGCGAAGATGTACAAGGCGATGCTCGACGGTCTCGAATACCGCGGCACGGCGTTCTTCCAGGCTTACACCACCTGCCAGCCGGAGCACGGCGTGGGCGACAACATGTCCGCCGACCAGGCGAAGATGGTGCGCGATGCACGTGGTATGCCGGAGTTCGTGTTCAACCCGCGCAAGGGCGAGACCTCGCAAGAGGCGCTGGACCTGAAGGGCAACCCGACGCCAGAACGCGACTGGTGGCGCACGAAGTTCGCCACGACGGGCGAGGAATACAATTACACCGTGGCCCACTGGGCGCTCACGGAAGGCCGCTTCCGCAAGCACGTGAAAGCCATCACGGAAGAGCAGGCGCAGAAGATGGTGCACTTCGACGACATGCTGTTGCTCATCACGCAAGACGACGTGATCCACCGCCGCGTGTTCGACCCGAACCACCGCAGCTTCGTGCCGAACTTCGACTGCTACATCAAGGCCGAGGTGAAGGGCAAACTGAAGTACTTCGCCGTGACGCGCCAAATGGTGCTGTTCGGTGTGGAACGTCGTAAGGCGTGGCGCATGCTGCAAAGCAAAGCCGGTGTGGCGAACAAAGATTACCTCGCCCAAAAGGCCTTCCTCGCGAAGATCGACAAGGGCGAGATCAGCCTGGCCGACGCGAAAGCGAAGACGAAGGAACTGCTCGCCGCCGAGCTGGCCGCGATCAATTAAGCCTTAGGCACGGACAAACAATTCAGCGAACCCCGCTGCCGCAAGGTGGCGGGGTTTTGTTTTGTGCAAAGCGTAGTATTGATGGATATTGCAGCAAAGGAATGAAGACAAAGAGAGCAATCTGGGCTGTCATGGCCGTTCTGCTGATCCCTTTCGTTGCTTTCTTGGCACATGATCCACGGACGGTTCGGATCAAAGTTAATGTGAAAGACAAGATTGTCCGGGTAAGTTTTGTTGAAGGAGAACTTCGAACAGTCAGTGAATGCCAAGAGGTGCTGACTAGTGCCATCACTTCCAATCAAGTTCATCTGGTAGTCGCCGATTTGCCCGTGAGTTATCCTGACAAAACGGATAGGTATCTTGGTTTGGTTACCAAAACTCTGAACGGTCTGGTTTTGGACCAAAAGATTCGCTATGTTTACTACTATAGCCAAAAGGAGCACGCCTCAGTAGATGACATCTCATTTGTGTTTGTCGAAGTGCCATTTGATGAACCTATGAACCTGAGAGCCGCCAAAGTCTTTTTGGATGGATTGGAACTTGGAGTGGGAGATGAGGGAATGCAGCATTTGGTTGAAAGCTGCCGAGAGAAACCACCCAAGTATTTTACGGCAATCTTTGGTCTATATACCGGGAAAGGCAGCTGGCCATCCCCCATATTCCGACAAGCGCTCCCGGAAGCACATCACTTAGAAATCATGAAAACCGTCGAGGAAAAGGGCGGCAAGGAAATACAGATGCAATACTTTCTGGAGTAGCGTCTAACGCCTTTTGTTTTCCAGCGAAGACAGAATTTGACGACGGATGATTACAGTAGTATCATTTTGATACTGGATGCCGCGAAAAATCCGCCAACTGATAGCCGACTTGGAGCGTGCCGGGTTTATCAACCGTGGCGGCAAAGGCAGCCATCGCAACTTTACGCACCATAAAGGTTCACGGGTGACCATCAGCGGTAATCCCGGACAGGACGCGAAACCGTATCAGGAGCGTGATGTGAAACGCGCCATACAAGAAACGGAGAACTGAGCCATGACAAAAGCTGAAATCAAAAAACTGGCGGCAGGGCACCCCAAGTTCGTCGAATGGAGCGAGGAAGACCGATGCTTCATCGGGCGCTGTCCCTTGCTCTTCTCCGGCGGCGTGCATGGTGACAATGAAGTGGATGTGTATCGCGAACTTTGCCAGGTGACCGAAGAGTGGGTTGAGATCATGCAGAAGGACGGAACCCCACTACCCAAAGCAAAACAATCCAAGGATTTCAGCGGCAAGTTCATGGTGCGGGTTGCGCCGGAATTGCATGAACGCCTTGCGCTGAAAGCGATGGCGTCTGGTGAAAGCTTGAACAGTCTGGTGGCCAAGAAATTGGCGAAAGCATAGCCGGTTTCCTTTATGGCCGCGATCAATTAATCCTTAGGCACGGACAAACAATTCAGCGAACCCCGCTGCCGCAAGGTGGCGGGGGTTTGTTTTTAGATAAGGGCATATAACTATGAAGAAAACTGTGACATATCAGGTTGTGATGCTGCTCATTATCCTGACATCTCTCGGGATGCTCATTGGAGTCATTCCGAGCGTTTTGCTGGCGGTGTTAATTGCCGCAGCCGCAGCAATCATTCGGAGGAGAAGATGGCTGCAGGAAAAGAACTGCCAACGGCTCTACCCCAAGGACTATTCTTACTACCTTTATCTCGGGTCAAAGCACCAACCTGAGAGACCGATACGTGAGTTGATTGTCCAAGAGTATCCACAAATGAATGAACCGGAGGTCGAGGCATGGATAAAGGAATTCCAAGAAGTTGAATCATACAAAGACCGGATCACTAAGGCAGGTGGAATCTGGATTTTGGGCAAGGAAAAGGTCGAGGATTTGCTGATCGGAAAATTCCCCTTTCTCGCGATGCTGGGTCTGCGCGCAGCGGTTGCGCACACCTTCTATTTCGCGCGCAAAGGCGGCTACCACAAAGAGCCAGCGCTGAAGCTCGAAGAGATTTAATACGACCGGTTGAACAAAATGCTTCATACTAGGTTGCTTATTGTTTCAAGCTTCGGTGAAAATGTTGCTGTAAGATAAATCACTAACTGTGAACCCATCCGATACCAACTTCCTTTTCGCCTCCCTGGTCTGGGGTTCCATCGGCGCGGGTTACTGGCTGTATGGCAAGAAGCAGCGATCCACTCCGGCAATGGCAGGTGGGGCGGCTTTGTTGGTGGCGTCCTTTGTCATGGAGAGTGCGCTCCTGCTGTCCGTGGTGAGCATCGCCATCATGGTGGGCGTTTTCTTTTGGTCGCGGCATGAAGGTTGAGTTTCCCCGCTGGAGACTTTAGTTGCCGACAAACGGTTCCTGAGGGAACTTAGAGGAGCAGCAGGGTTTTATTTTCACCGCATGTTTTTGGATCAACGCCGCTGGTTGTGGTTGCTGGGGGGATTGCTCCTCCTGAGCTGCACTGCCGCCATGATCTGGCTGCGGCCCTATGAGCGGCGCATGGCTTCCACGCTCGCGGTGGTTCATGCGGATTTCCCACTCGTCCCACGGATCACGGTCAAGGAACTCGCTGCCTGGCAGGCAGACACGAACCGTATCCCACCCGCGCTCTATGATGTCCGCACCGCGGATGAATTCGCCGTCAGTCACTTGCCAAGAGCCATCCGGCTGGACCCGCGCACTCGCGCGCGTGATGCCCTCAGTGAATTGGACCCGCAGAAGCCGGCCGTTCTATATTGCTCCGTGGGCTATCGCTCATCCCTGATGGCAGATCAGCTTCGCGTCCTGGGTCGCACGAATGTCTTCAGCGTGGAGGGTTCCATCTTCGCGTGGTCGGCGGCTGGCCTGCCGTTGGAAAGCAACGGCGTGCCGGTGAAGCTGGTGCATCCATACAGTGAATCTTATGCGCGCCTGCTGCCGCACGAAGCCCAGTATCCGTTACCGGCCTTGCAGAATCTGGCCAATGAATACGGTCCCCGGCTGAATCCGTTCAAGGCGGTGAACGCGCTCATCCTGCTCGCGATCTTCCTGGCGTGGGAATCGTTCGCGCCGTTCTTCGACTGGTTCCGGCATCACCCGAAGGAACGCACACTTCACGGCCTGCGGAACATCACGTTGGGATTGCTCAATACGTTGCTGATCGCGCTGATCTTTGTCCGGCTGTGGATGGCGGTGACGAATTGGGCGGCGGAGCATGACTTCGGTCTCTTGAACTGGCTCGGCACCACCGGCTGGCGGCGCACGGTGCTGACCATCATCTTGCTGGATGCGTGGACGTGGAGCTGGCACTGGCTGAATCATCACGTAACGCTCTTCTGGTGGTTCCATCGCACCCATCACACCGAGCTGCGCATGGATGTCACTTCGGCCAGCCGGTTCCATATCGGAGAGATCGCCTGTTCCTCCATGCTACGACTCCCGTTGTTCGCGCTGCTCGGCATCCAGCTTGGCGACCTGCTGGTCTATGAGACGTTGCTGTTCGCCGTGGTGCAGTTCCACCACGCGAACATCAGATTGCCGTGGTGGATCGAATCATGGCTGCGCTGGTTCATCGTGACGCCGAACATGCACCGCGTGCATCACTCGCAGATCGTCACGGAATCCAACTCGAACTACGGTTCCCTGTTGCCGCTCTGGGATATCCTCTTCGGCACGTGGAACTGGCGGGAGAAACCGCAGGAAATAAAGTATGGGGTAAGCGGTTTCGAGGAACCGGCGCAACACTCGCTGAAAGGTCTGCTCAAGACGCCGTGGCAGAACGATCCGTAAGACCAAGCCAGCAGGCTCTTTGGCTTAAGGCAGGCTGTGACCGAGGGTCTTGCTGAGAGTGCAAGTCGGCGGATTGGATACCCAAACTGCGATCGTATAGGAACCGCCCGCCGGACAGGTCGGAGCGACGCCGCCCTTCAAGTACACCACAGAAGCTTTCGCATCCACCATGTCACTGTCCGTCTTTTTATTTTCCAGCGCCCACTGCTGGTTCGCCCCGTCGATCTGTTTGAGATTCGCTATGCACGAGTTGATGCAGGCAGTAGTTCGGGATTTTACGAAATTCGGAATCGCGATGGCCGCCAGCAGTCCAATGACGAATAAGACGGCGCAAATTATCACCCAGCGAGGTGGTCGTGCTTTAGGCTGAGGTGGCGCGGCTATCCCGTTTTCGGCCAACGGAACATCTGCCTGAGACAGGGCATTCTCTCCCGGCAACCGCTTGGATGGTTCTGAGGATTCGTTCATTGAATCGGTTATAGCGGGCTATATTTAGGGTAAACTGTGGGCCTCCTTCATCTCTTTGCCCAGCGAACAGACCGGCTTGTTCCCGACCGTATCTCCAGGTGAATAAACCCCACCAGCGGGGCACTTCGGCAGCACACTGCCTTTCAGAAACTTTACCGCTTCCTTCATATCCACCGGATCGGCATCCGTCTTCCGGTTCTCCAGGGCCCACTGCTTGATGGCCCCGTCGATCTGCTTCAGATTCGCCACACAGGAACTCTTGGCCATGGTAGTCCGCGCCTTCATAAAGTTCGGGACCGCAATTGCCACCAGCAATCCAAGGATAAGAAGGTAAACTATTCTTGTGACCCAAGTCTTGCCCATGGGGGCAGGTCCGGGCTTGGCGGATGCAGACTCTGCCGATTCAGGGGATTTGCTCATAGCTTATAGGGATTAATTGTATGTTGCCCTCAGTCGGGTTCTGAACGCAAGCGCAGCCATTTCACCTATTTTGCCAGCCACAAACACAAAACCCCGGAAGCCTCACGACTTCCGGGGTTTGAATATTTGCCAAACCGAATGCCTGCTCACTCTATCTTGAATCTATAAAAATACTTTTCGCCTTCCAATGGACGCATTATGCCGCCGATTCCTGAACCGGTAGCACGCATCGAACCAACCATCTCCCAATCAACCAAATTCGTAGATTGCTCTATCCGATAATATACTCCGCGCTTGCAATTGGTGATTTTGATGAACATTTGATTTACCGGATAGATCTCGATCGCACCTAATCGCGGGCGCTCCAGCGCAGGCAATATCTCGAATTGCACCTTGGCCCAATGAGCATGCCCGAAGGTGGCACCGGCAGAAGCTCCCCATGAGAGATAGCGCGACTCATCACCGTCCAGAAATACATTCGAGTAATACCACCGAGAGGTACCATTGATATGCATGGTCATTTCCCCTTTCCCGAACTCGCCGAGCGCAGGTGTGTATTCCACCTCGATAAGCGCATAATCATCTACCCAATTCGCGATTCCATTGACTTTAATCGAAGCTTTGCCATCGCTAATCACGTATCCGATCACCAGATCGAATTTAGGTGTATTTAAGCCAGTACGCACTTTTAAGACGATCGAGTTATTGTCCGGATCAGAACCGTTGGGGGTGGTAGGCAGGTCAATGACCCGAACCAAGACCGTCAACCTCCAACCATTGGTGACTATGCTGTCCTGTTGCTCGGGCGAGATATCCTGTTTATAAATCAGGGAGTCTGGGCCGACACTGTCATCCTTGATAGACCATGCATCGATTCCGTTTCCACGGTCGTCAACGACAGGCGCATTTTGCAATCCACTGCCACTCCTGATCTGAGTCCAGCCTTCGGATGTCGGATCCGTGGCTCCAGTATGAAGAAAAATGACCTGTGCCGAAGCGCCGGCACAGAACGCCAGCCATAGTGCGATGATTGCGCGGACTCGGATCATAACAATTGATGGATTGCGCATTTGAACCTAAGCACCTCGATGGTTTAGCTAATCATTGATCCGATGGTTGGCCTAGTCAATGTCTAGCACCACGCGAATAAGAAACCCCGGAAGCCTTGCGGCTTCCGGGGTTTGAATATTTTACCGGGAGGGACCGCGTGTTGCGGTCCGTAACTTTTCAGTCAGGGACGGCAACATGCCGTCCCTCCCATGACAGCTTTTAGCGGCCCTTCGGCAGCGCGCTCATACCGGCGTAGACGGCGTTGTCACCCAGCAACTGCTCGATGCGCAGGAGCTGGTTGTACTTGGCCGTGCGGTCCGTGCGGCTCAGGGAGCCGGTCTTGATCTGGCCGCAGTTCGTGGCCACCGCGATGTCGGCGATGGTCGCGTCTTCCGTTTCACCGGAGCGGTGGGAGAGGACGGCGGTGTACTTGTTGTTCTGCGCGAGGCGGACGGCGTCCAGCGTCTCCGTGAGGGAGCCGATCTGGTTCACCTTTACGAGGATGGAGTTGGCCGTGCCGGTGTCGATGCCCTTCTGGAGGAACTTCGTGTTCGTCACGAAGAGATCGTCACCCACGAGCTGCGTGGTGCCGCCGAGCTTGTCGGTGAGCTTCTTCCACGTCACCCAGTCGCCTTCGGCGCAACCGTCTTCGATGGAGACGATCGGATACTTCGCGCAGAGCTTGGCGTAGAATTCCACCATCTCGTCGCCCGTCAGCTTCTGGCCGCTGCTCTTCTTGAAGACGTAGGTCTCGTTGCCCGTGTAGAATTCCGAGGCCGCCACGTCGAGCGCCAGGAAGATATTCTTGCCGGCCTTGTAGCCCGCGTCCTTGACGGCTTGCAGGATGGCTTCCAGTGCAGCTTCGGCGCTGTCCAGCTTCGGGGCGAAACCACCTTCGTCACCCACGGCGGTGCTCAGGCCCTTCTTCTTCAACACCGCCTTGAGGGCATGGAAGATCTCCGTGATGGCGCGCAGACCTTCGCTGAAGGTCGGTAGGCCATGGGGCATGATCATGAACTCTTGGAAATCGATCGGGGCGTCCGAGTGGGCACCACCGTTGATGACGTTCGCCATCGGCACCGGGAGGACCTTGGCGTTCGGGCCGCCGAGGTATTTGAACACCGGCTGACCGAGCGCGGCGGAGGCAGCCTTCGCATTCGCGAGGGAGACAGCGAGGATGGCGTTCGCGCCGAGCTTGGACTTCGTCTCGGTGCCGTCGATGGCCAACATGACGTTATCCACCGTGAGCTGGTCGAGGGCATCCAGACCCACCAGTTCCGGAGCGATCTTGGTAGTCACGTTCTTGACCGCCTTGCTCACGCCCTTGCCGAGATAGCGCTTCTTGTCGCCGTCGCGGAGCTCGATGGCTTCGTGTTCGCCCGTGCTGGCGCCGGAGGGCACCGCTGCACGACCGGCCGCGCCGCCTTCGAGGAGCACATCGACTTCAACTGTGGGGTTACCGCGGGAATCAAGGATTTCGCGGGACTGGATTTCAACGATAGTTGTCATATTCGGTAATTTATCTAATAAGAAAAATGTCCGCGCATAGTAGAGGCCGGAAGGGAACTTGAAAGCTGAAAATTAGCGACTCACCGGCCAGAACGCACGGCAACCAAGGAAACCGACTCCAGAAAACAGCCCACCCCGGCAACCCGCGGAAGAATCCTCCATCCACCTTTTCAAAAACCACTTGCCCCTCATCAAAAAACACCAAAACGGACGCTAAAATCCGTGGAAAGAGAGTAGCGCGAGGTGGATTCCCTGCATGGCGGGAGGCGCATCTCCGCCCTAGGGTGATTCTGAAATCCAGATGAAAAAGCTGCTGACAACGTTCCTCGTGACCTGCGCGATGTGGTGCGCGGAAGCCAGTCCCATCCGTGTGCTCTACCTTGGCAAGGAAGGCACAGACTCCACCAAACACGCCCACTTCCTCATGCGTGACCTCGGTCGCGACGCCATCTGGTTCGATTACCAGAGCGACCCTAAAGCCGTCACGCCCGATTACGCCAAGCGGTTCGATGCCGTGTTGTTCGATCCCCAACGCAGCGATTTCCCCGCACTCAAAGATTTCCCGGCCAAGCGCATCGTGACCGTCGATTTCCCGACAGAAGCCGCGAAATGGAGCGATGCCGGATTCATCGGCAGCGTTCGCAGCAAGGTGCTGGAGGCAGTCGGGGAAACTCGTCGCGCTGAATGGCAGAAGTTTCTGAACCAGCGCGAGCCGGAAGTGCGCGAGCCCAGCCCAACCATCGCGAACTACGAGCGGCGCGCTGAGCCGCTCACGTTGCAACATCCCTTCAGCGTGAAGGGCAGCGTGGAGCGAACGCAAGTGCCCGTGGACATGCATCTGGAGCTCTTCGCTGCAGAGCCGGATATCGCCAAGCCTATCGCGTTTGCCTGGGATGATCGCGGCCGTCTGTGGGTCTGCGAGACGCGTGATTACCCGCACGATGTCCAGCCTGATGGCAAAGGCCGCGACTCCATCAAAATCTGCGAAGACACGGATGGTGATGGCAAGGCGGACAAGTTCACGGTCTTCGCCGATCATCTGAACATCCCCACCAGTCTCGTCTTTGTGAATGGCGGCGTGATCGTCTCCCAACCACCGCGCATGTTGTTCCTGAAAGATACGGATGGTGATGACAAAGCGGATGTGCGGCAGGAGATCATGACCGGCTGGGGCATCGGCGACACGCACGCGCAAGCGAACAATCTCCACTGGGGCTACGATAACTGGCTCTACGGATGCGTGGGTTATTCCGGTTTCAACGGCACGGTCGGCGGCAAGGAGATGCGCTTCGCCCAGGGCACCTATCGCTTCAAGGCGGATGGCTCGGCGCTCGAGTTCTTGCATCAATTCTCGAACAACTCGTGGGGGCAGAGCGCGAATGAGTTTGGTGACCAGTTCGGTGGCACGGCGAACAACGCGCCTATTTTTTACGGCGGCATTCCTGCTAGCGTTGTGCCGCGCGGCGTGAAAGTGATGACGGCCAAACGTATCAATTTGGAAGACAAGGTGCATACCATCACGCCGAACTTCCGCCAGGTAGATGTGTTCGGCGGCTACACGGCGGCAGCAGGCAGCGCTTTCATCTACTCGGGAAACATGCCTGCTCGAGTGCAAGGCATGGCGATGGTTTGTGAGCCGACGATGAAAACCATCTCGCTCATGGATGTGCAACCGGACGGCGCGGGCTACGTGGCCAAGGATGGCTTCAATCTCGTCGCGAGCACGGACGAATGGATGTCCCCGGTCTTCGCGGAAGTCGGCCCGGATGGTGCCGTGTGGTTCTCCGATTGGCAGAACTACATCATCCAGCACAACCCTACTCCGAGCTATGAGCGCGGTGGTTACGCGGCCAAGACCGGGGTCGGCGGCGCTCATGAAAACCCGCTCCGCGATCACGCACGTGGGCGCATCTACCGCGTGGTCTGGGACAAGGCGACGAAGCCCGCGATCACTTCGTTGAAAGGCGCGAGCACGGCTCAACTCGTGAGCGCGCTTGGCAACGACAACCCGCTTTGGTGCCTAACCGCCCAGCGCCTGATCGTCCAAGGCAAACGCACCGATGCCATCCCGGCTTTGAAACAGGCGATCACGAACAGCAACGTGCGCGCAGCCATCCACTCGCTCTGGAGTCTGCATGGCTTGGGCCAGCTCGATGACGCCACGCATCAGGCCGCTTTGTTGCACAAGGACACGGCGGTCCGCCGCAATGCGACACGGGCCTTGGGCAATGATGAGCGCGCCCAGAAGATCTTCTTCAGTGCCGGGGTCGTGAGCGATCCAAACCCCATCACCAAGCTCGCCGCTTTCGCGAAACTGGCAGAGTTCCCGACCAGTAAGGATATCCAGACCGTCGCCGGCAGCCTGGCCAAGAACAGCTCCTTGCGTGCAGATGAATGGTTGAATGATGCCGTACGGCTGGTGGCCAAGAAACATAATGCGGAGATCCATCGTGAAGGGCCGAACCTGCTGCCCAATCCGGGTTTTGAGGAGGTCGGCCCCGATGGTTTCCCGATCGGCTGGAAACGTCGCGACTACATGCGCGGTGATCGATCGGCTGAAGCGGAGTGGGCGCTGGTGAAGGGGGAAGGCAAGGCCCGCAGCGGTGAAGCTGCCATGCGCATCATCGCCCGTAGTAAGAACAACCAGGCCATCGACACCAGCTTCTTTGCGGATGTGGACCTGAAACCGAACACGCAGTACCGCCTGAGCGCCTGGATCAAAACGCACGCCCTGCGCGGCGGCAAGGTGAGCTTGAACGACCATATCGGCCGCGCCGAGACGGACAAGATCACCGCCCGTGAATCGGACTGGACCGAAGTGGAAGCTATCTTCAACAGCAAGGACCGCCCGCGCGCGAGCATCAACATCCTGTTCGTCGCCTCCGGTGGTGATGGTTATTTCGATGATGTGAAGCTCAGCGAATTGCTGCCGCTTGAAGAGGAGACCAAACTCGTCGCTGGTGATGTTAAACGCGGAGAAGAGATCTTCCACAAACACGCGGCCGCTTGTGTTCTCTGCCATATGCTTAAGGGTGAGGGTAGCACCGTGGGGCCGGCACTGGACGGCATCGCCACCCGTAAAGATGCGGCCTACATCAAGCAAAGCCTGCTGGAGCCAAGCGCGGTCCTTGCCCCGGGTTATGAACAACTGGGACTTTCCCCGATGCCGCCGATGGGCGACATCTTCAACGCGCAGGAACTGGCCGACATCCAGGCGTATTTGCAAACGCTGAAGTAAAGCGGGCCGCGTGCTTGACTCGTAGCGTAGGTCGGTGACCTGCGGCCTGTCCCGCGACTGCGGTGATGTTGCCGACTGGCAATCGGCAAAAGCGTAGCTGTTTCGCAGATCGCAGATCACCGATCTGCGACACTGCAGACTGCCAGTCTGCGCTACTGGCAGGGGTGCATCCTGGCAACATGGGAAAGCGTGCAGGAGAACAGTTCTCCTCTTTTCAGGCGACCGGGGTTCTGCTTAGCTTGGGGCATGCAACCCCGTATCCTGTCTGCTGTGAGCGCATTGCTGCTGCTTTGCGCCCAATCCCACGCCGCCGATGCCAAGGCCAAGGATGATAAGACCAAAGCACCGGGCCAACGCCCGCCTACCGAGGCCAATGTCCGCTACGGCACGCATGAGCGGAATGTATTGGATTTCTACAAAGCCGCCTCCGACAAGCCCACGCCGCTGGTATTCTACATCCATGGTGGCGGCTGGCTGAATGGGGATAAGGCCCGGGTGGGCGATCTGGAGAAGTATCTGGCGGCGGGTATCTCCGTGGTGTCCATCAACTATCGCTACACATCACTAGCCCAAGACGTGGAGCCACCGGTAAAAGCACCGCTCCATGATGCCGCGCGCGCATTGCAGTTCGTGCGCAGCAAGGCCAAGGAATGGAACATCGACAAGCAGCGCATCGGCGCGACGGGCGGTTCCGCTGGGGCCTGCTCCAGCTTGTGGCTGGCGTTTCATGATGACCTTGCAGTCGCAAAGCATAGCGATCCGATCGCCCGCGAATCCACGCGTCTGCTCTGTGCGGCAGTGAACGGGGCGCAGACCACACTGGACCCGAAGCAGATGAAGGAGTGGACACCGAACAGCCGCTATGGCGGACACGCTTTCGGTTTCAAAGGTGACAAGGAAAAGAAGCTTTCTCAGTTCGATGAGTTCCTCGCCAAACGCGACACCATCCTGCCGTGGATCGCCGAGTACTCGCCTTACGCGCTAGCCACAACGGATGATCCGCCGATCTATCTGTTCTACAGTGCGCCGCCCGCCATGGGCCAGGAGCAAAAAGACCCGACTCACACCTCGAACTTCGGGGTGAAACTGCAAGAGCGTCTGAACGAGTTGAAGGTGTCTTGCGAGTTGGTCTATCCCGGCGCCCCAAACGTGAAGCACAAGACCACGAGCGAGTATCTCATCGGCAAGCTCACGGCGGGGAAGAACTGACAGCCTAAATTCTTAAGCAGAGGCTTGCATCCCATCCCAGTATGAAACGCTCCGCCATGCTTGGTCTGTTGCTGATTGCCCTCGCGGGGGCGAGCCATGGTCAAAGCTCACCGGAGGCCAAGCCTTTGGTGGCGAAGGTCATCGCCGCGGCCGGTGGGGAAGACAAGCTGCTCCGGCTCTTTCGCATGAAGGAGGAGTATCATTCAGGCTCTGAGCCGCTGCCCCCAGGTGGCAAATCCAGCAAGCGGGAGTCGGTCTTGGAGGCACCGGGCTATTGGTGGCTCGGCAAAAAAGATCGCACAGGAGAGCCGGCGAAATTCGATGTGTGGGCGTGGACCTTGGTGGCCTTCACGGATGCGAAGACCAAGGTGGACGTCATCCCGGACATCATCGATGGCGAGCAGACACTCTTCGGTCTGCGTTTGAGCTACACGATCAATCCGGGCATGGATCTCTACTTCGACAAGGAGTTGAACCGGCTGGTGCGGCTGGACTGGCGCGGGGACATCTATCGCTTCAGCGAATGGAAGGAACACGACGGAGCGAAGTATGCCGCCAAAACCGTGTTGTATAAGAAATCCACGGGCAAGCCATGGTTCTACCATGAAATCATCAGTCTCGAGCGGCTGACAGAATTGCCGGCAGGACTGACGCGCGAAGTGGCGGTGACTGAGCCGAAGAAGTGAGGTATGAAGCAAGTCACGCTCACGACGTTTGTGGTGCTCGCTTCGGCGGTCTTCGCGCTCGCGCTGTTCGCTGGACCTATCGTGAGCCAGCTCAAGCCGCATCCCAAGGCGGTGCCGAACACGCATCCACCGGGCGAGGTGGACAATCCTGACTTGGTGCCCTTCATCGTCGCGGACCCGGCTTCATTGCCCGGCGTCGTGGTGGATGACACGAGTGCGGCGCTCGTCGGCAAGTGGCAATACTCCACCCACACACCTCCCTATGTGGGCTTGGGTTATCTGCACGACCAGAAGGATGGGAAAGGGGAGAAGTCGGTGACGTTCACACCAGACCTGCCACACGATGGCCTCTACGAAGTGCGGTTGGCGCATTGCTACAATATCCGGCGCGCGACGAATGCGCCCGTGACCATCCATCATGCCAACGGAGAGAAACTGATGCGGGTGAACGAACAGACTCCGTCGGAGCATGACAAGCTGTTCACGACCTTGGGGACGTTTCACTTCAAGGCCGGCACCAACGGATGGGTGCGTATCTCCAATGAAGGGACCGAGGGCAAATACGTGATCGCCGACGCAGTGCAGTGGTTGCCGAAGGCGGCGAAGGAGTGAAAGAAGACCACGGCGGCACAGTCCGTGCCGCCGCAGTGGGGAAAATCAATCTTCGGAGGTGTCTTTGGAACCGGCACCCATCGCGATCCACGCGATGATGGCAGGGGAAAAGCAGACCACCAGCCCGATGGGCATCGCACCAACACTCCAGAACGTTTCAGAACTCATAACAGCCGCGTAGATTGCCGTGCAAAATGGGAATGTAAAGGGGAGTTTTATTGCTATTCGGCCCGCTGTTCTTGAAAATGAGGTGAGCTAAAGCAGGGTTTCTTCCATGAGCAGCCGTAGAATAACTCTAGTCGTCGTAATTACGGTGGGTTTGCTCCTGTCATTGGCTTTACTTCCCGAGGTCATCAGATCACGAACGCCCGCAGCAAAAGATAGCTGCATCAGCTTGCTTAAGGAAATCGATGGCGCCACGCAAATTTGGCAGGAGGAACATGACAAGGGCACAAATGACGTACCGACTTGGGAGGATTTGAAACCCTACTGCAAGCACGTGCCCTTGGTTTGTCCACAAGGAGGCTCCTATACTTTGGGAGCGCTGGCCACAGAACCGACCTGCTCAATCCCCATTCATAGCCTGAATTTCGGCTATGTCATTGTGATGGACGAGACAGGTGCAAGACTAACCGAAGTTGCTGTCACTGTGTATCAACACCAAAAAGCAGAATACCAAACTAAAACTGGCACTAACGGAGTGGCCCGTGTGACGTCCTTTCCAGCCAGTACGGTAGATAGCTGGTCGGATGGGACACGACACCTAGAAGCCGAGAAAGAAGGGTATGAGCCGGCTACTTCGCCTGTCACCGTACAATGGCCGATCCGCTTCAAACTGAAGAAGAAGAGCGAGTAAAGCAGCCAGGTCAGTGACCAAGCGATTTGCTCATCTGCACCCCCGGCAAAGGCAGGCCATTGGACAAGGGGATATCGAACCGTTTGGTGACCGAATAGCCCGCTGCCGCATAGAGCGGTTCCCCGGCCAGGGTCGCTACAAGATCGACGGTACGGAAACCCGCCGCACGGATGGCGTTTTCACAGGCGGTGAGAAGGCAGCGACCGATGCCCTGACGCGCCCAATCCGGATGCACGAAGAAGGCCCGGATGCGGGCAGGGTCTTGAGCCGGGTCCAGTTCCGGATCGGGAGCAGTGCGGCCTTGGTCTCCGCCGAAGAGCGATTTGCGCCGGCTCCAACCGCCCGCACCGACTATCCGCCCCTCATGCCGGATGACGTAATAGGTGCCATCCGCGATCAGCTGGCGGTCCACGCCGAAGACCGGTCCCAGCGCTGCCTCCATCTGGGCGGCGGAATACCACGGGGCTTGCAACGCCCGCACGGACAGCGGGATGAGGGCTTCCAAGGCAGGGATATCCTCCACCGTTGCGCGTGAAGGCGTCCAGTTCATGGGAAAAGTATGATTTATGGGATATGAATTATGAAAGGGGAAAACGGACCGGACGGGATTCACCACAGAGAGCGCAGAAAGCACAAAGAAAACCGGGGGAATTTTTATGTTTTTTCAATTAAGCTTCAAAATTAAGTCGCAACCAATTCATTTCCAGCGCGTTACGTAAAATAAATTATTTTATTAAAAAGGGGACCATGGACAGCGGATGTCCTAGGTCCCCCTTCATAGTAGGAGCCGAACATTAAACAAAAGGTTCACTATGAAACTGACAGAACAGAGCGAATTGAAGATGGAAGCCAGCTGCCGCCCGGCGAATCGCCGGTATCGGCGGATCTCCCAAGCCAGCTGGTGGTTCGGCCAGATGCATCGCGCGGTGGAAAAGGCCTGCCCGAGTGACACGCCTGCCTCCCGGCGAGTCGAGCAACCGATGTTACCGCTGGTCACCCGGGATCATCGGTGCACCTCTGAGGAACTGGCCGTGAGCCCGGCAAGAAATGAAGGTTAAAGGATGGCTGGGACCGGGCAATTTCAGCTTTGCAAATGCTACTGAAATCGTTGAATAAGTAGGACTACAGCCAGTCTGATACACGTGATGTTGCCGCTAATGAACAAATTGGGTTACGCGGGCGGGTTTCTGGGCCTAATGCTCAGTGCCGCCACTGCGGGTGCTGCCTCTGCCCCGGACTTCAAGAAGGGCGCAATGCCCTTCATGGAGAAGTATTGCTATGATTGCCATGGCGGCAAGAGCACCAAGGCCGATCTCGACCTGAAGGGGATCAAGAGCGACAAGAACATCATCGAAGACCACAAGATGTGGCGGGGTGTCTTGCAACAGGTGAACTCCGGCGAGATGCCGCCCAAGAAGGCGAAGGCGCAACCCACGCACGAGGAGATCGAGGCATTCAACAGCGCCATGGACGCGGCCTTCGCCAAAGCGGAAGCCAAGCAGAAGCCGGATCCCGGTCATGTGACGGTGCGCCGCCTGAACCGCACCGAGTATAACAATACCGTGCGCGACCTGACGGCGGTGGATTTCAATGCCGCCGAGAATTTCCCGGCGGATGACATCGGTCATGGTTTCGACAACATCGGTGATGTGCTCAGCATCTCCCCGGTGCACTTGGAGCGTTATCTGGATGCGGCGGACGGTATCGCCAAGCGCTCGGTCTTCCTGACCCTGCCGAAGGCCTCTTCCCGCACCACGTATTCCATCTTTTTGGAACCCGGCGGCTACCGGAGTGAGAACGGCACCCGCCCGGTGACCAATGCGACTCCGGAACTATTCGTCACCCATGACATCAAGACAGCGGGAGAATATGTCTTCCGCGTGCGCGCCGCCTCCACGAACGCAAACGTGGCTGAGCCGGTGCAGATGAAACTCTACCTCAACGACAAGGAAGTGCTGGCCGTGGCGGTCACCAACAAGGTGGGCAAGTGGAAGGAGTATGAGGTGAAGCTGGAGATCCCGGCGGGCGAGCAGAAGTTCCGCGCGCAGTTCGCCAACATCCAGGCAGACAACCGGGACCGAATGCTCTTCATCAACGAGTTCAAAGTGATCGGCCCGGCCGATACGCGCACCGAATTCATGAAGCAGGTGGACGCAGTGGGGGCCGGCAAGTCCGAGGCGGAACGGATCCATCTGGTGACGGAATGGTTCGTCAGCCGGGCGTTCCGTCGTCCGGCCACGAAAGAAGAAGTGACGCGCTATGTGAAAGTGTTCGAAGCCGGCATGGCCGACAGCACCAACAACTTCGCCGGGGGAGTCCAGCAACTGGTCAAGGTGACCTTGTGCTCGCCCAAGTTCCTGTTCCGCACAGAACTGAATGACCGGCCCAAGACGAAGGATGCGCATCCGCTGGATGAATACCAACTCGCCTCGCGCCTCAGCTATTTCCTCTGGAGCACGATGCCCGATGAAGAACTGCTGGCGTTGGCCAAGAAAAACGAGTTGAGCAAAAACCTGGACGCCCAGGTGAAGCGCATGTTGAAGGACCCGCGCTCGGTTGCCTTGGTGAACAACTTCGGTCTGCAATGGCTGCAGATCCAACGGCTCGCGACCTTTGCCCCGGATGCCACATTGTTTCCCGGTTTCGACGAACGCCTGCGCAAGGCGATGATGAAGGAGACCGAGCTGTTCCTCGGTGAGATCATCCGCGAAGACCTCAGTGTGTTGACGCTGGTGGATGCGGACTTCACCTATCTGAACCGGCCACTGGCGCGGCATTACGGCATTGAGGACAAGGTGTTCCCCAAGGGCCAACGCGACTGGCGCCGGGAAAATGATTTCATACGCGTCAGCCTGCCGGACAAGAGCCGGGGCGGTCTGCTCACCCAGGCGAGCATCCTCACGGTGACCTCCAACCCGACCCGCACCTCACCGGTGAAGCGCGGCAAATGGGTGCTAGAACAGATCCTCGGCACTCCGCCACCACCCGCACCTCCGGGCGTGCTAGGGCTGGAAGAGCAGAAAGAGCTGAAAGGCTCCCTGCGCCAACGGATGGAACAGCATCGCACAAATCCCGCTTGTGCGAACTGCCACCAGCAGATGGATGCGCTGGGATTCGCCTTCGAGAACTTCGACGCCATCGGCCGTTTCCGCGCGAAAGATGGTGCGGATGTCATCGACCCTTCGGGCACGTTGCCCAGCGGCCAAAGCTTCAAAGGCCCGGGTGAACTGAAAGAAATCCTGACCGGCAAAAAAGATATGGTGGCCCGCAATGTGGCCGAGAAACTCATGGTTTATGCGCTGGGCCGTGGTTTGGAATACTATGACGAGCGGACCATCAAGCAGGTGGTCGCCGAGATGGGGAAGAATGATTACAAATTCTCCACCTTGGTCAGCTCCATCGTGCAGAGCGATCCGTTCCGTCTGCGCCGTGGGAAAGAGTTGAAGGAAAAGTACGAATCTGCTGAATAATAGTGTCAGTCAGCCAATCTAAATTAAGCTTATGAACAATCGCCTGTTACTTTCCCGCCGCACGTTGCTCCGTGGCATGGGTGCGGCCCTCGCTTTGCCTTGGCTGGAAGCCATGGGGCCGATGACCGGTTGGGCCGCCGATACCAAGGTGAGCCAGGCGGCGCCGAACCGCATGGCGTTCCTCTATGTGCCCAACGGCATCAACATGGTGGACTGGAAGCCGGACTATGAGGGCGAACTGCGCGAGCTGCCGAAGATCCTCGAGCCGATGGCGGCGCATAAGAAAGATTTCTCCCTGCTGACCGGCCTGACGGCTGACAAGGCATTCGCGAATGGCGATGGCGGCGGTGACCATGCGCGGGCACTCTCCGCGTTCCTGACTGGTTGCCAGCCGCGCAAGACGGACGGCACCGATATCCGCGCCGGCATCTCTGTGGACCAGGTGGCCGCCGCCCGGCTCGCGAACAAGACGCGGCTCGCCTCGTTGGAGCTCGGCACGGAGGCAGGTTCCATGGCGGGTAATTGCGATTCCGGTTACAGCTGCGTTTACTCTTCCACGATGTCCTGGCGTTCCGCCACGCAACCGTTGCCGAAGGAAGTGAACCCGAAGCTAGTGTTCGAGCGCATGTTCGGTTCCGGCTCCAAGGCCGAACGGATGAAACGCGATGCCCAACGCCAAAGCGTGCTGGATTTCGTGAAGGAAGATTTCAGCGACCTGAACGGCAAGTTGGGCAAATCCGATCAACGCAAACTGGACGAGTACTTCTCGGCCGTGCGCGATCTGGAATTGCGCATCGAGCGCGCCGCGAACATGCCCGACCTGAAAGCCCCGGAGAATTTCGCAATGCCGGCTGGCGTCCCGGCCAGCTACGAGGAACACATCCGCATCATGGGCGAACTGATGGTGCTGGCGTTCCAGACGGATGCCACGCGCGTGTGCACGTTCGTCCTCGCGAACGAAGGCAGCGGCAAGGCGTATCCTTTCATCGGTGTGAAGGAAGGTCACCACGATCTCTCGCATCATCAAGGCAGCGAAGAGAAGAAAGCCAAGATCGCGCAGATCAACCGCTTCCACGTGACCCAGCTCGCATACATCATCGAGCGTATGAAATCCATCAAGGAAGGCGATGGCACCTTGCTGGATCACACGATGCTCTGCTACGGCTCCGGTAACTCTGACGGCAACCGCCACAACCACGATGACCTGCCGATCCTCGTCGCGGGCAAAGGCTGCGGCACGCTCACTCCGGGCCGGCACGTGGTCTATCCGAACCGCACGCCGCTGAACAACCTGTGGCTCTCCATGCTGAACCGCATGGATATCCAGACGCAGCAACTCGGCGACAGCACCGGCGAACTGCAAAACTTGGTCGTAAGTTAACGAAATGTTTTCCCACCTATCCCCGCTGAAGCGATTCGGCGGGGATTTTTGTTTTCGGAGCGCGGCTTTTTAAGCCGCTTCAACATCCATCGTTCAATATGCAGCAAAAATTTCAGTGCTGACACACTGCATTTTCCTTTTTGCGTCTTCTGTGCTTCTTTGTGGCTATCACCGTTTTCCTCACTACACTACGCCGCCGTGGAACCGAAATCGCTGCCCATTTGGCAGGTCCAGTCAGAGATCGTTGAATCGTTGCGTGCTGCGCACCGGTTGGTGCTCGTCGCGCCCACCGGCTCTGGTAAATCGACCCAAGTCCCCCAGATGGTCCTCGATGCCGGCCTCGCCGGTGACAAGCAGATCATCGTGCTCCAACCCCGCCGTGTCGCCGCCCGCACTGTTGCTGCGCGAGTCGCCTGGGAACGCAATGTGGTTCTCGGTGAGGAAGTCGGTTACCAGGTCCGCTTCGATGACCACACTTCGCTCGGCACGCGCATCTGTTTCATCACGGAAGGCATTCTCCTGCGCTGGCTGCAAGATGATCCCACTCTCGCGAATGTCGGCGCGATCCTCTTCGACGAATTTCACGAGCGCAACCTTCTCAGCGATGTCGCCCTCGCCTTGGTGAAGCAGCTGCAAGCGCACAAGCGCCCGGACCTTCACCTGCTCGTCATGTCCGCCACGCTCGATGCCCAGCCGGTGAAGAAGTATCTGGATGATTGCCCCATCTGCATCTCCGAAGGCCGCAGCTATCCCGTACAAGTCCAATACATCGATTACAAGGACGAGCGGAACATCACCGAACAGGCCGCTGATGCCGTGGAGAAGATCATCAACGCGCACGAGCCCGGCGACATCCTCGTCTTCATGCCCGGCATGGCGGAGATCAACGCCACCATCGGTGCGCTGCACAGCATCCGCGTATCAGAGAAACTGCTCTGCATCCCCTTGCATGGCGAACTGACGCCCGACCAGCAAGACCTCGCCTTCAAACCCAGCGACCGTCGCAAGGTCGTCGTCGCCACCAATGTCGCCGAGACCTCCGTCACCATCGATGGCGTCTGCTCCGTGGTAGATAGCGGACTCGCCCGCGTCGCCCGTTACGATGCCGAACGCGGCATCAGCACTTTGCACATTGAGGAGATCAGTCGCGCCTCATCCGATCAGCGCAAAGGCCGCGCTGGCCGCACCGCCCCCGGTGTGTGCTATCGCCTCTGGACGGAGAGCGGTCACTCGAATCGTCCGGAGCGCAACACGCCCGAGATCCAACGCGCCGACATGGCCGAGGTCGTCTTGCTCCTCCATTCACTCGGCATCAAGCACGCCGCCGGATTCGATTGGCTGGACAAACCGGACCCTGTCGCTGTCGAACGCGCCGAGATGCTGCTCCACACCTTGGGTGCTTTGCGGCCTGCCACCACTGGGAACGATGATTCAGACGCTGACCACGTTCAGAGCGACCTCACATCCATCGGGCGCCAGATGATGCGCCTG
>JAURFH010000061.1 GCA_030834415.1 Verrucomicrobiota bacterium
AAGCGATATTGTGGAGGCAAGCATAGAGCGGAATCAGCGGATCTCCCGCACCTGGCAGACCACTATCTAGCTCTTGTAGTTTGTGAATCCGCTCTGGCACCTCCCCTTGGATCGGCTTGTTTCGTCCAAAGTTCGCCACTTCATACTGCACAAAACCCTGCTCACCGGAGTAATTGCGCAACTCCTCATACATGCTGGCAGCCAGCTCTTCATCCACATCAAACTCTCCTGCCTTTAACTGCTCAAACAGCGGAGTATCTTCCTCATAGATCACCTCATAGCACGAAAGGTGTTCACTGCCCAAAGCGACTGTCTCACGCAAAGTCGCCTGCCAGACCGCCATCGTCTGCGTCGGGATGGCAAACATCAGGTCTAAGTTGATGTTGGCGAAACCTGCTTGCCGAAGGATGTCGTAAGATTTGAAGACCATTTCCCGGCTGTGCACTCGCCCCAAGCGATCCAGTAGGCCTTCATCCAAGGATTGCACCCCCATCGAGATGCGATTCACGCCGAAATCGCGCAGCAACTTGGCTTTATCGAGAGAAACAGTCGCGGGATTACACTCCACGGTCCATTCCGCCGCTCCAAGCAGATTCAACCGCTCGAAGGTTTTGAGAATAGATTCCCATTGCTTTAGATTCAGCAACGAGGGAGTGCCGCCACCAAAGAAGACCGTTTGCGGACGAAGCTCAGCAGCAACCAGCTCCAGTTCACGCGTCAATGCACCTACATACCGGTTGATCAACTCACCCTGAGCTGATTCCGAGAAAAAGGCGCAGTATTCGCATTTATGCGCACAAAACGGCACATGCACATAAAGACTGCGGACTGACTGGCTCGCGGACGACATCATGCCGTCACGATACGCAGTTTGGCCGGGATGCCAAAAGAAAAACACCCCGGTATCAGAGGGCTCTTTTAAAGAAGCCCGGGCCGGCTTAAGCCTGCGCGCGGTGGACGTTTTGGGCTTTCAAGCCCTTCACGCCTTGTTCCACCTCGAAATCCACCTGCTCACCTTCGTTCAAGGTCTTGTAACCCTGTCCCGTGATGGAGGTGTGATGCACGAAGATGTCTTCACCGGTTTCCTGGGCGATGAAGCCGTAACCCTTCTTGTTATCGAACCATTTTACTTTACCACTTGCCATACAGCGTCTCCTGCTTTGGTCCGCCCAGCCCCTGACGGAAAAGACAAAAGCACAAGCATATCCTCTTGCTTGTGCTTAAATACAATTCCGGCAGACATAATAACTAATGGCGAACAAGAACGATTTAGCTCCCCTGCTCCAAAATCGTCAAGTTGAGACCGCCTAATAGGCAGAAATGGCTATATGCCCGAAATCAGGTCAAATCACAGCTTCAGGTGCTCCCAGATGGCTGGTAAACCCAACCGCAAATTGATGTAAAAAGGCCCAAATTCGCCATATCGGGCACTAACTTCATCAAAACGCATCTCATAGACGATATCCCGGAGGGCATCCATCTGGTGCGCCACCAAGGTGACACCCCATTCCCAATCGTCCAACCCGGTAGAAGAGGTGATCAATTGGCTCACCCGGCCGCCATACTTGCGTCCTACCCGGGCATGGCCGCCCATGAGCTTTTTCCGGGCATCCATGTCCAAACTATACCAATTATCGTTCCCCTCACGCCGTTTGCTCATCCCGTAGAAGCTCATCAGCTCCCAATCCTGCAACTCGGGGTAAAGCCGGTAATGTTCATATTCCTTCTTCTTCTCAAGCATCTCGGCGAAACGCTTATCAAACGCCTCCGTGCCTGGCTGCAGCTTCTCGCCCCGGATCAGCATCTGCTTGTAATCTTCCTCCGTGGAGCCGTATTCAGACAGCTCGGTGATGCTCACGTAGCTATAAACGCGCTGCAAGGTCCCCGCCGGGAAAGCCGCTTCCAGCTCACGATGCATCTGCGCCAGCTTCCCACCATCAGCTGCATAGAGAATAAAGGCTATATCCGCACGCCCGCCGACCGTCGCATAAGTCGATATCCGGGGTTGGCAAGGCTGGTTGTTCGCCGCCACGATCGCATCCAACCGGGTCAACGCCGCCTTGCTTTCACCCTCAGGCAACTGGCTCCAACGCAAGCGGTCAATATTGTAGAACAAGTGCATCACGTGGATGCCCGCAGACAATTTCACTTCAGGAAGACTCATAATCTTAGATACAGACGAAGAAACCGTTATTCCACTTCAAGGACTTGTTCCAACAACCGTGGCAACTGTCCAAGCAAAGCCGCATCACCCGCCACCAAACTTGCCCCAGCTTGCGTTGCCGCTGCCTGCAAATCCTTGTTCTTCGGGGAAAAATACGCGATCACCGGGATATGGGATGTAGCTGGATTTTGCTTCAGCGCACCAAGTTGGGTGCAGACATCTCCTGCCGACTCGAAAACCTCCATCACCACCACCATCGGCTTTTCCTCTTCAGCCTGCGCCACCAGCTGCGCGGCATCGGGAACCGTCGATACCCGATAGCCTAAATCCCGCAACCGGTTAGCCAGTTGGCTGCCGGGCAGGAGACTTTCATAAAGGACAAACGCCAGCGGTTGCGTCATGAGTGAAGAGATTGGAATAGCGATACTCAAAATGCAAAATTTTTCACGGGCTAATCTCGGATTCGGTAAGCCTCAATTGAACTGACCTTTCACATCGGGCTGATTCAGCACCATCAATGACCAGATGCCAAAGCCAATCCCGATAAAGCAGCAAGGACAGGCACATGGCAGACAGGCACAGATTGAGGCGGCAATGGCTAAACCATAACTCTTGAGCTTAAGCATCTGCAGACCGCCAAAAAGAACGACTGCCGCCACGACGAAGGTAAGAAATACTGTCGCCAATTGGACCGGTCCCTGCATTTTCCTCACCATTTCCGCCACCTCCGGATCCATCTGGGACAAGTCCGGCATACCTGCATTGGTCATCACTCCAAGGAGACTCAATAAAGCCATTCCGCCCATTAGGCAGGCGTAGATTATCAAACAGATTGCTGGCGCTTTCACCTTTGCCAAGGCAGCTTCACGCTGATTCTCTGCACCACCAAAATTGACACCGGAAAACGGTTCTGGCACTTGTGGCGCTTGATTCCCCTCCACGCCAGTTGTCAGTAGTGCCGGACCGGTGGAGCTTGATGGCTGACTATCTGATACCACCTGCCCATATGGCTTCCATGCAGTCATACCCTCGCGCCAAACGAGCGTTTGTTGCTGGATGACTCCCGTGCGCAGGAGCTCAGTGAACTGCTCTTCGCTGACCGGCCCTTTCTGCTCTTTACCCTCTGCGTAATACCACTCCATGGTTTCGTTTTATTTGAATGCTTAGGCTTAAGACATCTTGTCTGCCCCCACTAGCAAATGCAAAACAAAGCCCGCGAAGAATTTGCCGAACAAAACGACCTCAGCAGACTTGCCCTTTTCCGCCACTTCACTAACTTCATTCCGGCGCGCCCGTAGCTCAGTTGGATAGAGCATCTGCCTTCTAAGCAGGTTGTCGCGTGTTCGACTCACGCCGGGCGTACCATCTTTGATTAACCGGGAAAACTCTCTCGCTGCGGGTTGACCCCGCCTGATTTTCTGCCAACAGTTCGCTTCGCATGCTGCAACTGGAACATCTCGCGGAATTGGTGGAGAAGAATCGCGCTGCCGCCCAAGCCACCGTGGAGCCCATCACTCTGCGCGGCCGCACGTTCGCCTTCAACAAACGTCCAGCCATCATGGGCGTGATCAATCTCTCCTCAGATTCTTGGTATCGTGAAAGCGTCTGCGTGAATCTTGCTCAGGCTGTGCAACGCTCTCACATCCTCACTGCTCAAGGCGCTGAACTCATCGATGTCGGCGCAGAATCCACCCTCGCACACGCTGCCCGGGTGGATGATCTGACACAGAAGAGCTTGCTGCTCCCCCTCCTCAAGGAAATGGCCAATGCCGGACAGCTTGTCTCTATCGAGACATATTCCCCCGCCATAGCCCAGGCGACTCTTGAAGCCGGTGCCACCGTCATCAACCTCACCGGCCATACCGACAATGAGGATATCTACCGGCTTGTCTCAGAACACGATGCTGCCGTCATCATCTGTTTTGTCGCCGGCCAGAATGTCCGGGAAGTCGGTGATCTGGACATCACCAATGATCCCGTGGGAGCCATGTACGATTACTTCGCTCGCCGTATCGAGTTGGCTCAACGTTGTGGCGCAAAAAAAATCATCATTGATCCCGGTCTTGGCTTCTATTATCGGAACCTGCAAGACAGCGCCACTCGCGTGCGCCATCAGATGCTGACTTTTCTGAACACATTCCGCTTGCGCACTCTGGGCTGCCCCACCTGTCACGCCCTGCCTCATGCCTTTGAGTATTTCGGGGAAGAAGTCCGCAGTGCCGAACCTTTTTTTGCCGTGCTGGCTGCGCTTGGAAAAACCGACCTGCTCCGCACTCACGAAGTCGCCCGGACGAAAGCCGTTTTGGATACGCTCCAGGTTTTCTCCCCGCAGATTGTGTAGAACTCAGTGGTTCACTTTATTGACTCGCAAGCACTCTGAGAACATATTTCCCACATGAGTTTTGACATCTCTCACCTCCTGTCGAAGTGGGACTACAAACCGGGCGAGATCAGTGTGCGCCGCATCAAAGGCCGCGATGGCATGGAGAAGATCCAGCTTCGCGTCGATTTGGGTATTTTGCAGATGAATGCGGAAGGCCGTCCGGATGGAAAGCAGCCTTTCGGTCACGAATCGTTGCTGGAGTATTATGTTGATCGCTTGGAAAAATTCCGGGCTGAACACGACGGTGACGACACGGACTTTGTGCTAACAAACGAAGATTGCTCAAAGCTACACCAGGAAGCCATCCAGTATCACCACCGCTACATCTGCCTCTATCAGTTGAAGGATTTTGACGGAGTATTACGCGATGCCGATCGCAATTTGGAAGTCTTTGATTTCGTGGATGAGTTCGCCGAATCAGACGACATGGCCTGGTCAGTGAAACAGTTCGTCCCCCAACTTATCCTGATGCGCACTCGCGCCTTAGGCGAAAGCTCTATCGCTGCGGAAAATCACGAGGAAGCTGTAGCGGCGATCGAGGAAGCCATGGAGCAGCTGACCGCGTTCTATCGTGATCACCAGCGGGAAGACTTGCTCGAATCCAGCGGTGAACTCAGTGCCCTGCGAGATTGGCATGAACAGGTCCGCTTGCAGCGTCCTCGCTCCGAACTGGAAAAGTTGGAAGATGAACTCAACGCCGCTGTCTCACGTGAAGATTACGAGACTGCAGCGACCGTGCGTGACGCTCTTCGTCGTCTGAAAGAAGCCGCCGAACAGAAAAAATAAGCTGCCGTTTTACCCCACCCCGCACTTTAACACGAGTGCGGGTTTTTCTTTTCATTTATCCTCAAGGAACCGGCCTACTTCTGCGGGAATATCTGATACAGCAGGAAGTAGATAAGAACCCCCGTCGCCGACACATACATCCACACCGGCCAAGTCCAGCGGGCTATCCGTTTGTGAGCTTCAAAATCACCTTTGATAGCCCGGTAAAACGTCATCAAGATCATCGGAACGATCGCAAATGCCCCGATCAGATGGGTGACCAAAATGGTGAGATAGATCGGTCGAAACCAAGCAGGCTCCAAAAACTTCGTGTGCGCCTCCCCGTAATGCTGCTTCATCTGGTAGTGGTAATAAAGATAGCAGATGAGAAACAAAGTCGACGTTACAAACGCCGCGACCATGCAATTGCGGTGCGCCATTTTGTTGCCTTTTTTGATAAAGACAAAACCGGCACTGAGCAGCACCATGCTCAAGCTGTTCAAAGTCGCGTTCACCGCAGGTAAGTCTGTGAATGTCATTTTGTCGTACCTTCTTTGAGCAATTGCTCTATGGCTTCCCTCATCCGTTTTACGCTGTCTTCTTTATAGGTCGCAGCCAGCTCTTCACCTTCCTCATTGTCTGGCGGCAGGGTTTCCAAAGTCTTTCTCACCCGCCCCTGCCCATCCACCAAAACCGAGATGGTGCTGTGGATAAACATATCTTCAGGAAGCTCGCGTTGCTCCTCCGGCTTGTCGAGGGTAGTCAGCATCAACCCCTTTACTGCCAGATCAACCATGGACCGCTTTGTTCCCGTCAAGAACCACCACCGCTTCTGGTCCGCTCCGAACTTCTTCGCGTATTTGCTCAGGATCGCCGGGTTGTCGAATTCTGGATCAGTTGTCAGCGAAACGAATTGCACCGGCCAGTCTGCTGGCACGGCTTTCTGAAGTGCCACCATCTGTCGCGTCATCTGCGCGCAGGGCCCGGGACAACGGGTAAAGATTATGTTGGCCACCCACAATTTACCCTCCAAGCTTTCCTTGGTGACCACCTTTCCGAACTGGTTGGTGACAGAAAATTGGGGAACGTCGCCATAAACGAGAAATCCGCTGTCCACCGTTCCGCCACCTCGCCGCTGCTCAGCTACAAACGCCCCAACGATGATGAAGATAATCAACAACAGGCCGCTCCATACGACAAACTGGATTGGACGCACGCCTGATTTCATTTCCGTTTAAATGCGTTCGGCGGCTCAGGGCCGCCGAACGGTAAAACACTGTTGGCTTATAATTAGGATTACTCGAAGCTACCTGCTGCCGCACCGGCAGAAGCGGACTTCTCACCCATCCACTTGTCGTATGCCTCCTGTGAGAGCACCGTGAAGTAGCCACGCATGAAGTAATGCGAATTTCCGCACAACTGGGCGCAGGTGATCATGAAGCGGCCTTCCTTGTTCGGTAAGAAGTGCAAAGGAATTTTCTGCCCCGGGATGGCATCCTGACATATGCGGAATGGATGGATCGACAAAGAATGGATTACATCCAGAGACGTCAACTGAATGATTACAGGCTTGTTGACTGGCACATTGATGTCGTTCAGCGGCGGCACGATATCATCCTTGCCAGCGGCATCTTGCGGGTCATAACCCATCGGGTTGCTGCCATCCACCAACTTGATGTCCTGTTTACCGAAGACACCATCTTTGCCAGGATAACGGGAATTCCACGCGAACTGCTGTGCCGTGATCCGGATGACCGTAGATTCGCTTTCTTTCGGGAATTCATCCACCACCTTGGCCCAAAGTGGAATCGCAAAACCCACCAGCAAGGCGATCTCCACCATGGCCACCACCACCTCAAGGTAGCTGGAAGCGTGTGACTTCACACCCAAGTGATCCGCCTTAGGATTCTTCTTCGCCGAAAACCGGAACAACGTGTAAAGGAAGTAGCTGAACCAACCGACGAAAAGCACGCCCATCAATAGATGCACGTAAATGATAAAATGATCCACGTCACTTCCATGCTCCGAGGCGAGCACCGGCATGAAGAGGAATTTTTTGATTGTGGCAACGAGTTCAGTCATTGGTCAAAACAAGTTTAGGAGAGGCAGATGAAATGGTATTATGTCCGAGATGTTGTTCCATACGAGAAGCACGACGGACTATATAGACGAAGAATGTGGCCACCCCGGCCAGCACCGACATGATGATTAGCAGCAAGGTCAGCACTCCGGCATCCGCGGCTTTTCCCATCTGGGAATTCTTATCCCCCGCACAGACCGCACAGGCCAACAACTCCTGTGGAAGCAGGGTCAGCACGAGCGCGAATAAAGCGATTGTCAGCCGTTTCACCGTATGCATCATTTACAGATAGCTGATGTTTTTCAGTTTCTTCAGGAAGAAACGCCCGTAGACGCCCAGCAGAACTGCGGTGACCAAAGAACCGGCACCCAAGGCCAAGTTCAGGTTGCCACCCTCCTGAAAATAGTGATTAAGCCCCCACACCCCTACACCCAAGGCAAGCAGCACAGTGGCGGAGACGAAAACGATATGGAATGCTTTCAGTGACATGATTTTTCAGTGTCCCGATCCCGCTATGGTTGGAACATCAAAATGTGCGATGACAGTCAATGCCATCAGGCCGATGAAAAAGACCACTGTGCAGGCCAAGATGGTATAGATGGTCTTCTTCTCCGAAGTGAGATGCATGAAGAACCCGGCCACAAGGAACGCCTTCACTGAAGCGATCAACAACGCCAAAGCGATGTTCATCTTGTGTCCCAGATCCACATAAGCCGCCAACACCGTCACAACTGTCCCCACCAGCAATGCGATGAAGATACCGATATACAGTTTGACGTGCTTCTTGATGTCTTCTTTTGAATGTCCGTCGCCCATATAGATATATTTTATAGAGTTTAGAGCAGATAAAGGACCGGGAACAGGAAGATCCAGACCAGGTCAACGAAATGCCAGAACAGGCCGGACACCTCGATACGATTAGTGAAACGCTCCGGATCCGTTTTCCACATCTTGGAGCCCGGGCCCCACAGATAAGCCATCACCAAGGCACCACCCATCACGTGCAAGGCGTGCAAGGCGGTCAGCGTGAAATAGATGGCAAAATAGGTGCTGTGAGCTGGCACGAAAGCCGATAGACGCTTGATATCAGCCTTCTCAATACGACGTGGCTCGTGGGCGTGTTCCTCGGCACCACCATGGTTTTCGCTCTTATGAGCTTCAGGTGCTTCACCACCAGCTGAAGCTACATGAGGCTTGGGATCAGGATGAATAGTGATGTGATCCACCGCTTCCATGGCCTCCAACTTCTTATGAGTCATGAACCAAGGCTTGCCTTCGATACCCGGCACCTCGATATGGCCACGGATTGTTTCACCGTCTTTCAGCCAAACTTGGTAGTGGGTGAACTTGTCCTTATACTCTACGGATTTGATCACCATGAACGCCAGCGCGCACAGGATGGTGATCCCTTGATATATCTTGAATCGGTTGAACTGCCCCAGCTTCAACGAGGCCCAAGCCATCACCACCGTGATAGATGAGGTGATGAGCACGGCTGTGTTGAACGTGCCGATCGGAATGTTCAGCAAGCCGTGCGGCCACGTGCCTTCCAGCGCATTCACCCGCAAAAGGATGTACGAGGAGAACAGCGCGCCGAACAGCATCACTTCGGAGGCCAGAAACAGCCAGATGCCGACTTTGGCATTATACAGTCCCGTATCGGGCCTGGGTTTTGATGTGTATGGAACTTCCATGTTTGACCTTAAAAATTATGCGTTAAGATATCGTTCCGTCTTACTTGTGACTTGGTTCCGTTTGCGGCGTGAAGTCATCCTTCGCACCCGGCAAGCTGTAATCATACGGCCCACGATAGACTTCGATATGCTTGTCGAAATTTCCATGCGGTGGCGGGGTCGGCGTCTGCCATTCCAGCGTCGTTGCCTTCCATGGATTGTCGTCCACCTTCTTGCCCTTAAACATGCTGTAGAAGAAATTGATGATGAAGGGCAACTGAGCCAGCGCCAACAACATGGCCGCATGGGTGATCCCCTTGTTCAGGCTGATGATGAAGCCCGGTAAGCCAACCACATCACCGGTCTCCGGATCCAACACGCCGGAGTAAGTAGCGCCACCGTCATACATACGGCGGTGCATACCTGCCATACCTTGGGCAAACATCGGCTGGAATATCAGGTTCATCGCGATGAAAGAAACCCAGAAGTGCACCTTGCCCCAGAATTCGTTCATCATCCTACCGGTAGCTTTCGGATACCAGTAATACACACCCGCAAAGAGGGCGAAAATAGTACCCGGCGCCACGATGTAATGGAAATGCGCGATCACGTAATATGTATCATGCAGATGCAAGTCCGCAAAGCTGAAGCCCAGCGGCAAACCAGTCAGACCACCCAAACCGAACATCGGCAGGAACGCCAAGGCAAAGAGCATCGGGGTATTGAAGCGGATGGAACCGCCCCACAGGGTGATGAACAAGCAGGTAAGAATGATCACGGACGGAATCGAGATGATCATCGTCGTCGTCTGGAAGAACGCACTGATCTTGGTTCCCATGCCGGTCAGATACATGTGGTGAGCCCACACGATGAAGGCGATGAAGCCGATGGCCAGCGCAGAGTAGACCAAGGAGCGATAGCCCCAGAGCGTTTTGCGGGTATTGCAGGCGATGATCTCAGACACGATACCGATCGCCGGTAGAATCAAGACATACACCTCGGGGTGCGCCAAGAACCAGAAAAGATGCTGCCACAGCAACGGGCTACCGCCACCGCTGATATCAGCCACCTGACCACCAACCATCAGACCCGTTGGCAGGAAGAAACTCGTATGGAACACACGGTCCATCAACTGCATGATACCGGCTGCTTCCAGCGGCGGAAACGCCAGCAACAACAGGAAGGCGGTCACGAACTGCGCCCAAACGAAGAACGGCAGGCGCATCCAAGTCATCCCCGGTGCGCGCAACTGGATGATGGTCGCGATGAAATTCACTGCACCAAGCAAGGAAGACGTAATCAGCAGCACCATACCGATAAGCCAGTATGTCTGTCCGTCCGTCGGAATCGTGGTGGCCAGAGGCGAGTAAGATGTCCAACCTGCCTGAGCTGCACCGCCTGGAATGAAGAAGCTGAAGAACATTATGACGCAGCCAAGGAAAAAAGTCCAGTAGCTCGCCATGTTGAGGCGCGGGAACGTCATATCGATCGCCCCGATCTGCAAAGGCACCACGTAATTACCGAAACCGGCAAACGCCAGCGGCACCACCGCCAAGAACACCATGATCGTTCCGTGCATCGCCCCGAATACGTTATACAGATCGGGAGACATCACCCCACCCTTGGCTGTTTCACCGAGAATGGCTTCCAGCAATTTGCCGAACACGGGAATCTGCTGACCGGGATAGGCGATCTGCCAGCGCATCATCAACATCAGGCAAAAGCCGAAGAAGAGGAATGCCAGTGAGGTAACTGCATACTGGATACCGATCACTTTGTGATCAGTTGAGAACACATACGTACGCCAAAAGCCCAGATCATGATGCTCGTGCGCGTGCGATGTCTCGTGCGGTGCGGTTTGCGTTGTGTGCTGCATGTTTCAGTTTCGCTTAAAATTCCTGCCGTCAACCAGCGCTTCGTCAATGCGAAGCTCTTTTCATATCTGTGTGAAATTCAACGTGTCAACAGCTATCGGAACATTTCAGAGTCTCTAATTCCCGAGTTTATCAAACACCATCAAACCCAACAATAAAGGCAGGTAGACGATGGAGGCCAAAAACAGTTTACGGGCGTTCGCCACTGACAAATCCCGGGCAAACCGGATGGCGAAATAAAGAAAGCCCAGACCTAACATCAGCGCCCCAAAAAAGTAGAGCTGTCCGCTCAATTTGAAGAGGAACGGGCACAGGCTGATCGGCAGGAGGCCCAAGGTATGACTGATCGTCGAGCGGGCCGTCCGCTCCCCTGTCTCATCAACCACCGGCAACATGCGGAAACCCGCCTTGGCATAGTCTTCCCGGTAAAGCCAAGCGATGGCCAAAAAGTGCGGCAATTGCCAAAAAAACAGGATAGCGAAGAGCGTCCACCCCTCGATGCTCACTGAGTTACGCGCCGCCGTCCAGCCCATCAAGGGCGGCAAAGCACCCGGAATCGCCCCCACAATCGTATTGAATGGCGTGATGCGTTTGAGAGGCGTATAGATGAAAAGATAGCTGATCAGCGTTGCTGCCCCGAGCACACTGGTCAGCAGATTGACCTTAAGCGCCAGATAGATAAGACCCATCGCCGAAATTGCCGCACCGATCAGCAGCACACTGTCCGGCTGCAATTGTCCGGCCGGTATAGGGCGCGTTTCCGTGCGCACCATGCGGCTGTCCAGCTCATGCTCCAGCAATTGATTCAATGCCGCCGCCCCAGAGGCCAGCAAAGCGGTCCCCAAAACGCAATGGAACAACAGCCAGCCATTCATCCCACCCCGCGAGCCCATGTAAAAGCCCGCCAACGTCGTCAGCACCACCAGCGTGGTCAAACGCGCCTTGAAAAGATCTGACAGCACTGCCCCCATGCTTCTGCCGGTAACTGTCGTTGCTGCGAACTCTTGTGCAGTTGCCTTCATCAAAATTTAGTTATTGCGTCACCAAGTCTGCCTCATCAGGCGCTTTCACTCCAGAGGCGACTTGGGTCTTGGCCGATGCCAAGGGGTTAACATTGACGGAAACCATCCGGCAACGGAAGCCACAAAGTGACGTTATCGATCCAAAGATAAGTGTCACCGCCCCTAAAACCACGTGCAAAGTGGCGATATCCGCCGCCTTATTCGTCCAAATAGTGAAAGCTCCCAACACCGCTTGGAGAGAAATCAGCCCCGCCCAAGCTATGGCAGCTTTGGAAAATGAAGCTTTCCAGCCCAAGCTACGCACATAACTCACCGCCAAAGCCATGATCGCGAGCCAGATAAGCAGTGCCCCCGCCCGATGCGCCATGTGCAAGTAGATGTGGCTCGCCGTGATCGGCTTAAAATCTCGATAATCCAAACGGCTTTCAGAATGATTGTATTCAAACAAAGCCGCCTCATCCGTCGCCGGCCACACTTTGCCATAAGCTAACGGAAAATCTGGCACTGCCAAACCGGCATGCTGATGACGCATAGATGCGCCCAATATCAACTGCACCACAATCGCCACACATATTAAGCCACTTGCCTGCAATAACCTTCGGGATGGCACTTCCTTAGCCGTCTTAAAATTCACCCACCAACGGGACGTTAGCAAAGCTGTCGTGCTTAGTAACAAGAGAAAGCACTGCGCCAAAGCAGCATGAAATATCCCAACCTCGTCCTTATAGAGAGCCACCCGCAAGCCACCCAGAAGCCCCTGAAAAATAACCGCAAAGAAAGCCGTCAATCCCAGCCAATGTTGAGCCGCCCGATGCCGGATGCATTGAACGATACCGAAAACAAGCAGCACCGGCATAACAAACGCCAGCACCTTGAAATGGAAGGGAATCACACTGGCCCCGCCCGAACTCTGCCCGGAACCCCGATGCCCCAAGGCCATCACCAAGACCAAAATCGTCAGCATACCCGCCCAACGGACTCGCCCCTCAGTGCCACGCAACCACAACCAACCTGCCATGATGCTAGTCAATAAACCGATGAAGGCCGCATACAACCGGTGAGTGTGCTCATAAAAAACCCCGCCTACCCATTGGGAGACCGGGAAAAAGAACATGTTATAACCGTAAGTCGTCGGCCAATCAGGCACCGCCATACCCGCCTGATGACTGGTCACCAAGCCACCTAAACCGATAAGCCCAAGCGTCGCCACAGCCGTCATGATGACGAACCAGTGCAACTTTTGACTTTGCTTAACGGCGGACATTAGCGCTTCTGCTTAACCACTTATCAACGGTAGTGCCGCTGGACCCCAAGGCCCAGCGGCACAATCCCTAAAACACCTTCAGCGATTACTTCGCCTGGATCTCAAAGTTAACCGTGACATTCCCGCCCTTGACGGTGATGTCTTTGGTCACCTGGCCACCTTTGCGGTGATAGGCTTCCAGCGTGTAGTTGCCATCCGGCAAGTTCGCGATCTTGAACGTGCCATCCTTGCCGGTCACGGCATAGTAAGGATGATCAACCAAGCCCACATAGGCGAACATCCAAGGATGCACATCGCACTTGAAGCGCAAGAACACTTCCGGCTTGTCCCATGAGAATTTCAAAGCGGGAGACTTGGGCAATTGGGCTTTGTTAGCCTCTTTGTTGCCAGCCACCGTCGGAGTCGGGTGCACGTTGTGCAGCGCCGGATCAGAGTTGTGCACTTCAATCGTCTGGCCAGTCTGGGCACCAACCACGTAAGGCACGTAGATACAACCAACTTGATCCAGCTTGGCGCTGCTCGCCGGAGCCGGGAAAGTCTTGCCTTCCAAGCCTTTGGTGATGTGAACGAACACATCGGCCAACTCCTTATTGGGTCCAACCACAAAGAAAGTAGTAGTCGGCTTTTCACCCGGGTGAAGCTTGCCGCAGGTCGGGTCCATCGGCAGCACTTTTTCAGGGCTGGGCGTGCCAGCCACCGTCACTTTACCCACAACGTCAGCCGCAGAGGCCACCTGGACGGAAGCGAAAGCTGCGGTCAATGCGATTAACCAATTAGTTGTTTTCATTTTCTTATTTTCGAACAGTGGCATAATTTAGCACTCGTATTTTTGCCTCGCAAGCCCTTTGTGAAACTTTTCACAAGCTCTCTCTTGCCACCAATTCTGCAAGTTTAGACGCCTCTGATTCGAGTACTATTCAGCCGGTAACACCACTAGGCTAGGAGGCAACTTACGCATCACCCGGCACATCTTCAATGCAGTTTGGGCCGCTTCTGTGCCTTTATTGTGCTCCTGACTGAGACAGCGCACCCGCGCATGCTCCAAGTCCTTGACGAGCAGCACCTCATGGATCACCGGCTTCTTGTAATTTATCTGTAACAAGACCAGCCCGTCAGTGACCGCTTTGCCGATATGATCCGCATGTGCCGTGACCCCCTCCAAGATCAACCCGAGGCAAATCACCGCATCCGTGCTTTGGTCTTCAGCGAAATGAGCCGCCACGGCCGGTATCTCAAACGCCCCCGGAACCCGCACGACAGTCACCTCAGCACCCTGCTCATCCAGATACGACTGCGCGGCCTTCAACATCCCGTTCACATACCGGGCATTGTATTCCGCAGCCACGATCGCCACATGAAAACCTTTTCCCGCCACCTTTGTCTTACGATTTTTCTTTAGCATGTCAGATCAAATGACCGAGCTTCTGCCGCTTGGTCTGTAAATACTTTTTGTTATGCGGGTTCGCCTTCACCCGGATAGGCACCTGCTCGATGATTTCCAGACCATACCCATCAAGACCCACCACTTTCTTGGGATTATTCGTGAGCAACCGGATCTTCTTCAGCCCCAAGTCGGTCAAGATTTGCGCACCCAACCCATACTCGCGCAGATCCATGCCATAACCGAGCTTCAAGTTCGCCTCTACGGTATCATAGCCCTGCTCTTGCAGCTTGTACGCCTTGATCTTGGGCCCCAAGCCAATACCACGGCCTTCCTGTCGCATATAGACGATGACCCCCTGCCCCTCGTCCGATATCTGTTTCATGGCCTGCTGAAGCTGCGGCCCGCAATCACACCGACGTGAGCCAAACACATCTCCAGTCAGACACTCGCTGTGCACACGCACGAGCGCTCCCGGCTTGGCCGTCAAATCGCCCTTCACCAAGGCCAGATGATTCTGCCCATCTACCCGGGACTCATAGAGGTAAAGATCGAAATCACCATAATCGGTTGGCATCTTCACCACCTCCACGCGTTCGATCAACCGCTCGCTCTGGCGACGGTATTTGATGAGCTCCTCGATGGTCGCCAGCTTGATCTTGTGCTTCTTGGCAAATTTCAACAAATCCGGCAATCGCGCCATTTCCCCGTTATCGTTCATGATCTCACAGATCACCCCGATGGGACGGCACCCCGCCAGCTTAGCCAGATCTACGGCCGCTTCCGTATGCCCTGCCCGTTGCAAGACCCCACCCGGACGGGCGCGCAAAGGAAAGACATGCCCTGGCTGAACCAAGTTTTGCGGCATGGTGGTTGGGTCCGCCATCACTTGGATTGTGAGGGCACGGTCGGCTGCGCTGATTCCCGTCGAAACTCCTTGAGCCGCATCCACACTGACTTGGAAATCCGTTTTGAACGTATCACGGTTCTGTACCACCATTTGCTCAATACCCAACTGTTTGAGCCGCTCCGGAACCGTCGGCACACAGATCAGCCCACGACCGAACTTCGCCATGAAATTGATCGCCGCCGGCGTCGCATGCTGTGCGGCCATGATCAAATCCCCCTCGTTCTCGCGGTCCGCATCATCGACGAGAATCACCATTTTCCCACGACGGATGTCTTCCACCACCTCTTCGATAGAGGCAAATCCCGGCTTCTGCTTCACTTTCTTTTGCGCCATGACGCCTCCCTAATCGTCCAGAAATGGTTCGACCGCAACTCAAATAATGTCATCCCGTCCCAAACTGCCATTCCGCGAGCAGACAGATTCCTACATGCGCACCCTTGACCAATAGCTGCTCCACGGGAAAGTTAGCCGTATTGCAAATGTCCCGACTCAAATCATTGTCCTGTCTGCTGATCCTTTTGGTCTTTCTGCCAGGCTTACTCGCAGCCGCTTTGCCGGCGTATGAGTTCCAAGCAGAAAAGAAAAGTTTTGGATGGCGAGCTGCCAATTACATCGCCGGGGCCGGGTTCACCGCCGATGGCCTCCAATTTTCCATCACCGGCAACGACCCGTTTCTCATCAGTCCGCCCGCCAATTACCCGACTGACACTAAACTGTGCCTGCACTTGCGTTTGTATTCAGAAGCCGGCGGGCGCGGCCAAGTCTTCTATTATCAACAAAACTATCAGGAGACCGACTCGGTCTGGTTCCATGCCGAAAGAGGTACTTGGACCGAAGTCCGCTTACCCTTGCCTCCACTAGGAACCGCCACCCGTTTCCGCCTCGATCCACCCGGTGGGGCTGGCCGCTGCATCATCAGCTTTATCCGGGTGGAGCTTTTAACCGGTCAAGGCGTGACCGAAGTCACCGCCACCGCCAAGGAACTCATCCTCAACACCCTGATCGATGGCCCCGTCCAAATCGTTGAGGTGCCGCCTTTCTCCGGTTACATCGCAGCCACCAGCAATGCCCCGGTCTTGCTGACTTTTCCTGTCTCTGGCCCACTGCAGATCCCGCGTTTCGATGGCGACCGTGATCGCCTTTACTCGGGCTTCATCGCCACCCGCACGAACTCTCTGGGTAAACGTGAAACCATCGGCCCCGTACGTTTTGTCGAAAAGGCGGCAAACATCTCACGCTATCCGGTCCCCTACCCATCCGCCGCCAGCAAGAAGGGCCTGCAGGTCCAGATGGTGGATGACGCCATCTCTCTCGGCATCAAGCACGCCACCTTCAACCTCAACCTTGGCGCACTGATTGATCCCTCCAAGCAAGCTGGCAATTACACTTGGAAAATGGACGGCGAGACCTTCCACTTCAATCGAGCCTATCTGGACAGCTTGCGCATCAAGCAACTCAGCGACGCCGGGGTCAACGTTAGCCTGATCCTGCTAGTATCGCCTAATAATGACCCCGCTCGAAACATGCTATTGCATCCCTGGTATGACAGCAGCGCTCCGAACCGGCTCGGGGCCTTCAATGTCCGCACCGCAGATGGCGTGAAGTGGTTGAAGGCTGTGATGGAATTTCTTGCCGATCGTTACTCTCGTCCTGATGGAGTCAACGGTAACGTCTGGGGCTATATCGTCGGTAACGAAGTGAACTCGCATTGGCACTGGTATAATCTAGGGAACACCCGGCAAAGTTTGGTCGCGCAGGAATACGAAGCCGCTGTCCGCCTCATCAATACAGCCGTCCGCAAATTCTCTCCCTCAGCCCGGGTTTATCTTTCCTTGGAGCATCATTGGAATGTTTCTTATCAGCGCAATTTGTTCCACACCTGTCCCGGACGCGGCTTGGTTGAAGATTTCAATCGCTACGCCCAGATGGGCGGCAACTACGATTGGCATATCGCCTTTCATCCTTATCCCGAGAACCTCACCAATCCCCGCACTTGGGAAGACACCTCAGCTACCTTCACTCCTGACACACCGCGCATCACCTTTCGCAATTTGCATCTGCTACCCGCTTTTCTCGCGCAACCCGATATGCGCTATAATGGCCAGCCTCGCCGCATCATCCTTTCAGAACAGGGTTTTAATTCCAAAGGCACCTTGGATAGTGAACTCGAACAAGCCGCCGCCTATTGCTACGCCTATCGCAAGGTTGAAACCATATCCGGCATCGATTCATTCATTTATCATCGCCATGTCGATCACTCCAAGGAAGGCGGGTTGAACCTCGGGCTATGGCGCCGCCAACCGAACAGCATCAGCAATCCCGACACTCAAAAGCCCATCTATCGGGTGTTTGAAACGGCAGATACACCTGACTGGCCGCAAACCTTCGACTTTGCCCGCTCCATCATCGGTATCACCCGCTGGGAAGAGATACTAAGCAAGTAGTCCTTCAGGCTGCCGGTTTTTCGGTTTCAACCAGAACGGTGTTTGCTAATCTTTAACCTATAACCATGAATCTGCGCGCGCTCTTACTTACCGCCTTGTTCCTTGCCTTGCCTTTGTTTGCGGCAGACAAGCCGAATGTCCTGTTTATCGCGATCGATGATTTGCGACCTGAATTGGGTAGCTATGGCGAAGGGCACATGGTCACGCCTAATCTCGACCGACTCGCCGCCCAAGGCCGCCTTTTCCGGCATCACTATGTGCAGGTGCCTACCTGTGGCGCTTCCCGCTACGCCCTACTCACCGGCCGATACCCCCAGCAACCAGCCGCCTTGGGCAACAACGCTTTCGCCTTGGCCCCCAAGACCGCTCCCACCACTGCCTATTCCCTGCCCATGCTCTTCAAGCAAAACGGCTATGAAACCGTCAGTTTGGGCAAGATCACTCACAGTCCGGATGGTTTGAAAGGTGACGACAAGAAAGTGGAGCGCGTGAACGAGCCGGAGTTGCCTTTTTCCTGGAGCACACTTTGGGGACCTGCTGGCCCTTGGCAGGATTCTTGGAGCGCCTTCTTCGGTTACGCGGGCGGCAAGACCCGTGACCGCAAGACCACCCCGGCATTCGAGCATATGGATGTGCCGGACAATGGCTACCCAGATGGGCTGACCACTGAGGAAACCATCCGCCAGCTAAACCGTCTGAAAGACCGCCCTTTCTTCCTCGCAGTGGGTTTCTTCAAGCCACACCTTCCGTTCAATGCTCCCAAAAAGTATTGGGACCTTTATGATTCAGCCAAGCTGCCTGCCATTCCCAGTAAGGAAGCACCCACTGGAGTGAACCCCAAGATCAGTCTCCACAAAGGCGGCGAACTGTTCGGCCAGTATGCTTTCAGCGGCACAAAGTATCCGGATGCTGATGCCGCCCGAGCTGCCGACTTGCGGCACGCCTATTTTGCCGCAGTCAGCTATTCAGATGCTCAAGTCGGTAAAGTGCTGGCCGAGTTGGACCGGCTGGGCCTAAGCAAGAACACCATCGTCGTGGTCTGGGGGGATCACGGCTGGCATCTCGGTGATAACGGCGTCTGGGGCAAACACACTTTGCACGAACGCGCCTTGCGTAGCGCTCTCATCATCCGCACTCCGGATATGAAAGCTCCCGGCAAGACCACAGATGCAGTCGTTGAGACCGTTGATCTCTTTCCCTCACTCGCCGAGCTGGCGGGTCTTACCGCCCCCAGTGAGCTTTCAGGCCACAGCATCGTTCCGTTGTTAATAGACCCGAATGCAACTTGGACACATTCAGCCCACAGCTTCTGGCGTAATAGCGGGAATACCGGGCAAAGCATCAGGACTGATCGCTATCGTCTGACCCGCTGGACTAACGACAAGACCAAGGAAGTTGCCCAAGTGGAACTCTATGATCATCAGGTAGACCCGCTGGAGACGAAGAACCTCGCCGCCAGCCAACCTGCAATCCTGGAAAAACTGACCGCTCAACTGTTAAGCTCTGCACCTTGAGCGAAGGAAGTGACTACTCACTTCTTCAAATGCTCGTCAAAGAATCCGATGACGAGTGCTCTTAAGTCCCGTTGTTTGGGCTGCAGATGAAACGTGTGCGGTGCATCTGGTATAAGAATCAGTTCATGTTTAGTTCCTGCCTCTTTCAATACCTTCGCGAATGTCACTGACTGCTGATAATCCACAGTCTTGTCGCCTGTGCCATGCAAGATCAATACCGGCGGATCGTTCTTATCCGCATATGTGATGGGACTGGCTTGCTTGTACAACTCAGGCGCTTCCTTATGCGTTTTCCGGAGAGCCGTGATGTCGTGATAATTCATCAGATCCGCCGGACCATACAGATCCACCACGCATTGGATGCGGCATGAAAACTCTCCATATGGGCCAGCCGGATCCAAGCCATCCTTAGCCTCCGTCAGGGCCATCATGGATACCAGATGGCCGCCCGCCGAACCACCGATCGCCCCGATGTGTTCGGGATCGATCTGCAAGCGCTCCGCATTCTTGCGCAGCCAACGCACCGCTGTCTTGCAATCATACAGATTCTGCGGCCAGGTCGCATTTGTCCCCTTCTTATCGGCGAGCACATAATTGATGCTCATCGCTATATAACCGTTCAGTGCGAGATTCGTGCCGATGTTTTGTTCACGTGATGCATACTTATCGCCACCGGTCCAACCACCACCATGCACGATCACGACAGCTGGAACCCGTTTGCCTTTGGGTATCTCTGCTGGGAGATACAGATCTGCCTTTTCCTTTCGACCTGCCTCCAGATAGTCCACGTTCTTTTCCAAACGGTATCCTTGAGCATGGAGCATCGAAGTCCAGCCAACCAAAGCGAGCAACGCCAACCGATGTAAGATGTGGTGCATGTGTGAAAAAGAATCTCCGTTGTCTCTCCTCAAAAGGCCAGTCGAAACAAATATCGATTGCGTTTGAATAAGCAGAAATTCGCTCACGTCTGCCTTAGGTTTGTCGCGAATCAAACCTAAGAGCGTGTAACAAAAAGAGATTGTACGCTGAGGGTGGAAGTGGCAGAAGAGAAGGATGGGCAAGCCCTTGGTGG
>JAURFH010000062.1:0-4062 GCA_030834415.1 Verrucomicrobiota bacterium
CTGTGGACACTGACGGAAGCACGGGTGGTGGTGGGCGACTTCCGCCAGCAGTATAATCAGGTGAGGCCGCACAGCCGGCTGGGCTACGAGAGTCCAGCGTTGTTTGCGGCGCGGAGCTGTCCATCCCCAGCTTCGTTCGGGCTACGCCCTCACTGCGCTGGGGATGGACAAAGAACAGACGAAAACATAAACTCAAACCAGTCCCGAGACTAACACCCCATGTGGACCAGAAAAGTGAACCCGGTCAGAGTGTAAGTCTTAGGCAGGGATCTGGCTAAGCGCCTTCTCCATCCGTGCCAGCGCGCGCTCTTTACCCAAGACTTCTATCAAGTGATAGAGGCTCGGGCCCACCGGGCTTCCAGTGAGCGCCACCCGCACTGGACCGACCAGCACGCCGACCTTCACGCCCAGTTCGGTGGCGGTAGTCTTGAACACAGGCTGGATGTTGTCTGCATTAAAGTCAGTAAGGCCGGCCAAGGCATCGCGGAGTTTTTCCACGCGAGGTCTGTTCTCTGGAACGAACTGTTTCTTCGCGGCCTCTTCGTCGACAGCAAAATCCTCGCTGAAATAGAACTTTGCCGAGAGCGGGGTATCGATGAGCTGCTGTTGCTTCTCCCGATAAGTGGCCAGCGCGCCGGTGATGTAATCCTCAGAGAAGGTGGAGATGTCGATGCCCGCCTTGTGCAGTTCGCGAAGACAGAGCGTGTTCCATTGAGGAGCCGGCGCCGTCTTCAGATATTCCGCATTCATCCATTGTAGTTTCACCATGTCGAAGCGGGCATTGCCGCGCAGGATCTGCGGCAGGTCAAAGCGTTCGATGACTTCTTGAAGGGGCATCACCTGACGGTCGTCCTTCGGTGACCAACCAAGGAGACACAAGTAGTTCACCACCGCTTCCGGCATGAAGAAGCCTTCCATATAAGTCTGCATGGAAGCGCCGGTGTCACGCTTGCTCATCTTGGAGCCATCCGTGTTCAGAATGAGCGGGATGTGGGCATACTTCGGTATCTCAGCTCCGAAGGCGCGGAAGAGTGCGATGTGCTTGGCGGTGTTGCTGAGATGATCCTCACCACGGATGACATGGGTGATGCCCATCAACATATCGTCGATGACATTCACCAGATGGAACACGGGCTGGCCGTCGGAACGGACGATAACGAAATCCGGCTCCAGTTCTTCACGGTCCGTCAAAGCGCGGGAGACATCGCCGACAACCAGGTCTGGGATGAGGATGGGATCGCGCGTCATGCGGAAGCGGATGGCCCCATCTTTTTCGTAGGCCATGTCCTTCTGCAGCAGCATGTCCACATGGTGACGGTAGAGGTCGGAGCGCTGGGATTGGAAGTAAGGGCCTTTATCGCCCTTGGATGCCATGAAATCGGTGCTCGAGACCGGGCCTTCATCCCAATCGAGCCCGAGCCAGCGAAGTCCGTTGTAGATGACATCGATCGCCTCCTGGCTGTTGCGTGCCGTATCGGTATCTTCGATGCGCAATATCAGCTTGCCGCCCGTGTGGCGGGCGTAGAGCCAGTTGAACAGGGCGGTGCGGGCGCCTCCGATGTGGAGGTAACCCGTGGGACTCGGTGCAAAACGGACGCGAACGTTACTCATGATCTTCTGCTAAATTGGTTCTGTCGCTGGCAGTTGCCCGGCCAGAAACAGGTCACACAGCAAACCGGATGAGGCGGGTGGCGTCAAGCAAGCCGGTAGGCTGCATATTGCTGGAGCAGGTCATGCAAGCGGGGCTGTCATTACAAGCACGGCCAGATTTTGGAGTGAGTTCGGGCTTGCTCTAAAATGCGGATGATGGTCCCTTTTACTTAAGAACCAACATTTAACCGTCCATCAAGGAGTTTTATGAAATTTAAGAAAATTGCCGCCCTCCTTTTGCTGTCACTCATGCTGTCAGCCCAGACAGGCCAGGCAGCCGATGCCGCTACTGAGATCCGTGGAGTGGTCACGCAGATCCAGACCAAGCTCAAGGCGGGACAGAACACGGAAGCTCAACTGGCAGCGGAGCTTAAGGAGTTTGACGCCCTCATCGCCAAGTATAAAGCCAGTGCGCCCGAAGATGCCGCCCAAGCAGCCTTTATGAAGGCCATTCTGTATGTGCAGGTATTTGAGGATACTACCAAGGGGGCTGCGATGATCACGCAGATCGGCAAGGATTTCCCGGAAACAAAGGTTGGCAAGCAGGTCCCGCAAGTGTTGGCGTCCATCAAGAAGATGGAAGAATCACAGAAGGCACAGGCAGCCTTGAAGGTTGGAGCGCAATTCCCTGATTTCACCGAGAAAGACTTGAATGGCAAACCGCTCTCGATATCGCAATACAAAGGCAAAGTGGTGTTGGTGGACTTTTGGGCTACTTGGTGCGGGCCATGCATCGGTGAATTGCCGAACGTGAAGGCGGCTTACCAAAAGTATCACAAGGATGGTTTCGAGATCGTCGGTATCAGCCTGGACAGCGACAAGGCGAAGCTCACGAGTTTCTTGGCCAAAGAGAACATGACCTGGCAGCAATACTTTGATGGCAAAGGCTGGCAGAACAAAGTCTCGACGAGTTACGGCATCAACTCCATCCCGGCGACGTTTTTGCTGGATGGCACCGGAAAGATCATCGCCAAGGATTTGCGCGGGCCAGCACTGGAGGCGGCCGTGGCCCAAGCCTTGAAGAAGTAAGCGCTGTTTTCGATTCACACGCGAATGGACTCAATCGTCCGTTCGCGTGTTTTCTTTTTCCAGCTTCTCCAATATCTGGCAGAGTCTCGCCAACCTTGGGACCGAAGTGCCCGCGCCTTCTGCCCGGCGCAATGGTTCTCGAAACATCGTTTCCATTTCCAACGGCAGGCCGTTTTGGAAATCGAGCAGGGTCGATGGTTTGTAGGCGCCCATCTCACCGGTGTTCTTGATCATCTTGTCGGCCAGCTCGAAGGGGACCTCATAGCCTTGGGCGCGAGCAGCGGTGATGATCTCGTGCATGAGTTCACGCACCAGGCCGTGCCAGCCCGGATGGGCAAGGAGTTGATCGGTCGTGAAACAGGGTAGCAGCGGGACGGGTAACTGAATATCCGCTTCTGTTTTTGAAAAAGCTTCGAGACCGGCGGCACTGGCTACTCCCAAGCCGTTGAAGGGGATATTCCAAACCAGTTTCTCCCAGCGGGCTATGGCGAGTGAATCAGAAACAGCGCAAGGGACACCCGCATGGCGGATGGCGGTGGCGATATCGTGCGTGCGCGGTTCCGGCCAGCCCTTGAACTCGCCCATCACAATTTTGCCGTGAGCCTGATGATCGATGACCCCAGGCTCAAGGCGGTTCAAACAAACGAAGCAAAGCCCGCCGAGGATTTGTTCCGCCGGGAAAAGCTTGGCGAGTGTCTCTTCGTTCCCCAGACCATTCTGCAAAGTAAGAATGGCTGTGTCTGGACCGACCAAATGAGGGAGCAACTTGCTGAACTGGTCATTGGCCGTGGTCTTGAGACCGATGAGCACGACGTCCACCGGGCCGATCTCTTCGGGAGTGCGGGCGCATTTGGGGTTCACATGGAAGTCGCCTTCGGCGCTCAAGATGCGCACGCCCTTGCGCCGGACGGTTTCGTAGTCCGAGCGCAGGAGGAAATGGACTTCATGGTTGTCGCGGCACAACTTGGCACCGTAATAGCTGCCCAGGGCACCGCAACCAACGACGGCGAACTTCATGGGCTTCAAGTAAGGCAAGAATGGCTTAAGGGCAAACTTGTTTAACCGCGGAAGCATGGACAGCCGTGGTTAGCCACAGTCCCGACTGGGACCGGGACGAAAATTAAACTGGGATCATGACAGGCGGTGGGGGGACGCCCGATCCCAAGTTCAAAGTTCAAAAGATAGGCCAAGGCCATAGCTCCAAGTGGAGCGCGATCACTTGGAGTTGGTGAGGACCAGGTTTTCCCAGCCGACGCGTTTGATGCGGTTGATCCGGGTCTGCTTGGGATCATCCGGGTCTTGGATTTTCACGCCTTCGCAATCTTCCTTGAAGACTTCACCGGTCAGGCCGTAGGCATCCAGCAGGAAGGAGTCGCCGCCTTT
>JAURFH010000062.1:4072-20537 GCA_030834415.1 Verrucomicrobiota bacterium
TTCACGCCTTCGCAATCTTCCTTGAAGACTTCACCGGTCAGGCCGTAGGCATCCAGCAGGAAGGAGTCGCCGCCTTTGCTTTCGCCGGGTTTGAGTTTGATGTTGAAGCTGGTCCTCTTGGTCTTGCCATTGGTCAGAGTGGCCACGACCGAGCCCTTCACCCCAACGGGATTGGCGGAGATGTTCTTGATCTGCATGGCAAAGGACTGGGAGCCGAGGGTGGAGTACTTGTGCACGAAGAGGCGAATATGCAGTTGATTCGAGGGCTGCTGCTTCACCGGCAGTTCCATGGCGAGCGGGTTGCTTTTCTTTTGAGCGAACCCAGTCAGGGTGAACAAAGCCAAGGCGAGGCAGAGCAAGGTTTTCATAGAGATGTGAGATGAGGTGACCTGCTGCTTATGTAAGCTGTCGGAAGGGTTGAGTCACGGCTAATTTGTTGTCGAGACAATCTGTTTAGCTGCGGATGGACATAGATGGGGAAGGGGATTGAGCAAGTTCAAAGCTCAAAAATCAAATTTCAATAGAAGCTCCAAAACCGAGGGAATCGCGAACTTCAAATGGATGATAAAGCCGTCGGGCTGGATATTTTGTGCCGATGTAGCCGATATAGCCGATGGAAGGCTAACTGGAGAACGAAAACAGTGATACAAAGGGGGGCATGAACAAGAGATGGCAAGCGGCAGGAAAGAGGCCAGAACCTCCTCATCCCGTGTGCGGGACTGCGGTTATCGGGGGACAGGATTTTACATCGTTTGGGCAATTCTTGTGTATGGCGGTCTGGTATGGGTGTGGTAGAAATCATGTTCAGACCCTGTTTGTTGCCGCCAGTGATGGCTTGGAGTGCAGGGAAACGGGATAAAAAACGAAATTTTGTATGGATGCACAGTGGGATGTAGTGAGAAGCAATGGTGGGAAAATGCTTTGGAGTGGTCCATATTGCAACGTGCTGGATGAGTCAGCGGGGCGGTGAAGAGCTGCCAGATAAAACGAACTTGAGAAGCAAGCGTATGAAGTGGAGCCAAGAGTTGAGCAAGCGGATGGCGTTGATCGTGTCGCTGGTGGCGGCAGGAGCCACGGCACAGGCAGCCGAGGCGCGTAAGGGCACGGTGGAGTTCAATCGCGATGTCCGGCCGCTGCTCTCCGAATATTGTACGGCCTGCCATGGACCTGACCCCGGAGCGCGCAAGGCGGATATGCGTCTGGATACGCGAGCCGGTCTGTTCAAGGAGACGAAGAATGAGGGGCCGGTGGTGAAACCGGGCAATCCCAAAGAAAGCGCCCTCTGGCAGCGCATCATCACGACGGATGAAGATGATATCATGCCGCCGAAGAAGTCGCACAAGGTGATGAAGCCGGAGGAGAAGGAGATCCTCAAACGGTGGATCGAGGCAGGTGCGCCCTACCAGGATCATTGGTCTTTTATCGCTCCCGAGCGTCCGGCCTTGCCCAAAGTGAAGAACAGCAGGTGGGTGAGCAATCCCATCGATGCGTTTGTGCTGGCCAAGCTGGAGGAAAAAGGGCTGAAACCGGCTCCCGAGGCGGATAAACGCACCCTGGCGCGCCGGTTGGCCCTTGATCTGACGGGGTTGCCGCCGACGCCGGAAGAGGTGGAGAGCTTCGTTAAGGACAAATCCAAGGAAGCCTACATGAAATTGGTGGAGCGGCTATTGGAGCGGCCGGCCTATGGTGAGCATCGGGCCCGCTACTGGCTGGATGCCGCCCGCTATGCAGACACGCACGGGTTACACTTCGACAACTACCGCGAGATGTGGCCGTATCGGGACTGGGTGATCAAAGCGTTCAACCAGAACATGCCATTCGACAAGTTCACGATCGAGCAGCTGGCCGGTGATCTGTTGGAGAATCCGACGCAGGATCAAAAAATCGCCACGGGCTTTCACCGTTGCAACATGACGACGAATGAAGGCGGCACGATCGTGGATGAAAATCTGGCGAACTATGCGAACGACCGCGTGACGACCACATCGTGGGTCTGGCTGGGGCTCACGGCAAATTGCGCGGCTTGCCATGACCACAAGTTTGATCCCGTGACCATGAAGGACTTTTATTCGATGGCGGCCTTCTTCCGGAATACAGCGCAAGGCGGGCTGGATGGCAATGTGAAGGATTCCAATCCAAGCATCACGGTGGTGGATGATCCCAAGGATTATGCGCGCTGGCAGGAACTGCCCAAAGCCATCGAGGCTGCGAAGAAAAATGTGGAGGCGAAACGTAAGGATGCTGAACCCCTTTTCGCCCAATGGGTCGGTGGATTGAGATCAGCGGATATCGAGCGCGAATTATCGACAAAAGGACTCGTGTTTCATGCCGATCTGGATGATGGCAATATCAAGGAAGTCACGGCCGTGGTGCTGGGTAAAGAAGAGAAGGTGAAGCCGGTGGGTGAATTGGAGTTGGGGCCGGATGGGCGTCCGAGCAAAGGCATCGCGCTCAAGAAAGGGGTGACGGTGGAGTTTCCCGATGCCGGTGACTTCGATCACAAAGAGGCGTTTTCCTTCGGTGCCTGGGTGTTCATCCCGAAAGATTTCAATGAATCGGCCGCGATCTTTTCGCGCATGGATGAGAAGGATAATTTCCGGGGGTGGGACCTGTGGATCCAGCAGGGCCAGTTCGGTACGCATATCATCAGCCAATGGCCGGAGAACGCGATCAAGCTCAAGACGACGCGGCGCGTGGCGAAGAAAGGCAAGTGGCAGCATGTGTTCGTGAGCTACGACGGCTCGGGGAGGCCCGAAGGCGTGAAGATTTTTGTGGATGGAGACATCCAGGGATTGGAAACAGAAAATGGCAAAGGCATCACCGGCTCCATCCGCACGAAGGTGCCGCTGAAGTTTGCGCAGCGGAGCGGGGGAGCGCATCTGGATGGGGTGGGCTTGCAGGATGTCCGTATCTATGCGCGTGAATTGAACCCGGCGGAGATCGGTGCGTTGGCGGATTTCTCGACCTTGCAGAAGCTGCTCGCCACGCCGCTCGACAAATGGAAGGCAGAGCAGAAGAAATCCATCTTTGACTATTATCTGGCGACGAAGGATGTGCCTTTTCAGCAATCTCAGAAAGACTTGGCGGCGCTGGAGCGTGAGAAGGAAGGCATCCGTCTGAAGTATCCGGTGACCCATGTGCAGATGGAACGGCCGAATTCCATCCCGATGGCCCAGATTCTCTTTCGTGGCCAATATGACCAGCCCAAGGGGGATGTATTCGCTGCGCCTTTCGCCTTCCTGAACCCGCTGCCAAAAGATGCTCCCGCCAACCGTCTTGGGCTGGCGGAATGGCTTGTCGCCAAGGATAATCCATTGGTAGCCCGTGTAACCGTGAACCGTTTTTGGCAGGAGATATTCGGTGTCGGCATCGTGAAAACGACGGAAGATCTGGGTGTCGTAGGTGAGATGCCGGTGAACCAGAAGTTGCTAGACTGGTTGGCGGTGGAGTTCCGGGAGAGCGGGTGGGATGTGAAAAAGTTGTTCACGTTGATTGTGACCTCATCAGCCTACCGGCAGAGCGCGGAGACGACTCCGGAGAAATTGGACAAAGACCCGGCCAACCGTTACCTGAGCCGAGGGCCACGCTTCCGCATGGATGCCGAGATGGTGCGCGACTATGCATTGGCAGCGAGCGGCTTGCTGGTGAGTAAGATCGGCGGGCCTAGTGTGAGGCCATACCAGCCGCCGGGAGTCTGGGAGGCGGTGGCGATGCCGGAGAGCAATACGCGCAATTACAAGCAGGATCGCGGGGAAGCGTTGTATCGTCGCAGCATGTATACCTTCTGGAAGCGTGCTGCCCCGCCAGCCTCCATGGATGTCTTCAACGCTCCGAGCCGTGAGGTGTCCTGCACGCGGCGTGAACGGACGAATACGCCTTTGCAGGCGTTGGCAACGATGAATGATCCGCAATTCGTGGAAGCGGCGCGTAAGCTCGCGGAGAGTTCGCTGACGGGAGGCAAGGGCGATGCCAATCGCGCCGTAGAGACTATGGCGGAGCGGGTGTTGGCGCGTGCGCTCGCGAGCAAAGAACGCCGGGTGGTGAAAGACACATTGAATGAGGCGTTGGACTATTACGCCGCCAAACCGGAGGAAGCTGAGAAGCTGATCCAGTATGGTGACTCCAAGCCAGAGGCCAAACTCGATGCGGTCAAACTAGCGGCCCTGACCATGGTGGCGAACCAGTTGCTAAATCTCGACGAGGTGCTGAACAAGTAAGAGACGTTATGGAACTTTTCAAACAATATGCCCAGATGGAAAACCGCCGGCAGTTCCTCTCGCGCGGCAGAAATGTGCTGGGTTACGCGGCGTTGTCGAGCCTCTTGGGCAACCAGTTCTCGGCGTGGGCGGCAGGTGGTAGCGAGTTGCCAGACAAGTTGCCGCATTTCGCGCCGAAGGCGAAGCGTGTCATCTATCTACACATGGTCGGTGGGCCATCGCAGATGGATACTTATGATTACAAACCGGGCATGGCGGAGTGGTATGACAAGGATTTGCCGGACTCCATCCGCAAAGGCCAGCGCCTGACGACGATGACGAGCGGGCAGGCACGGTTCCCGATCGCCCCGTCGAAGTTCAAGTTCGCGCAGCATGGCCAGAGTGGCATGTGGGTGACGGAGTTGCTGCCGCAGACGGCCAAGTGCGTGGATGACATGGCGTTCATCCGCTCCATGCACACGGAGGCGATCAATCACGAGCCGGCCATCTGCCATATGCAGACGGGCAACATGAATTCGGGGCGTCCGTGCATCGGTTCATGGGCGAGTTATGGCTTGGGGGCGATGAACAGCAACCTGCCGACTTTTGTAGTGCTGGTCGCCGAGCCAACCAATAAAGAACAGATCCAGGCGATCTCGGCGCGATTGTGGTCGAGCGGTTTCCTGCCGGGAGAGCATGCGGGTGTTTCATTCCGCAGCAGCGGGGACCCAATCCTGTTCATAAATAATCCGCCGGGTGTGCCGGCGGAATTGCGGCGTAAGCAGCTTGATGGCTTGCGGAAGTTGAATGAGATGAACTTCAAGCAGGTGGGCGACCCGGAAACGCACACGCGTATCCAGCAGTTCGAGATGGCTTTCCGCATGCAGGCCAGTGTACCCGAGCTGACAGATATCGCGAGTGAGCCTGAATCCACCTATAAGCTGTATGGCGAGGAGGCGAAGAAGCCGGGGAGTTTTGCATATACCTGTTTACTTTCACGACGCTTGGTGGAGCGGGGCGTAAGGTTCGTGCAGGTTTACCTCAACAACTGGGATCACCACTCCAATGTTGGCGGCCGTCTCCCGATGCAGTGCAAAGACATCGATCAGGCGACTTATGGTTTGATCCAGGATTTGAAATCACGCGGGATGTTTGAAGACACCCTTATCATCTGGGGCGGGGAATTCGGGCGGACGATCTACAGCCAAGGTGGGTTATCGAAGGAGAACTACGGACGCGATCATCATCCGCGCTGTTTCACCATGTGGATGGCTGGTGGCGGTTCCAAGGGGGGAACCATCTACGGCGAGACGGATGAATTTAGTTACAACATCGTGAAAGACCCCGTGCACGTGCGGGATTTCCATGCGACCATCCTGCATCTGCTTGGCGTAGACCACCAACGGTTCACTTACAAGTATCAGGGCTTGGACCAGCGGCTCACCGGTGTGGAAGAGGCGCAGGTGATCAAGCAATTGGTGGGGTGATCATCGGTGTCCGGATACGGGGGACGCAGGGGAAACAAAAAGGCGCTCCGGTTGCCCGGAGCGCCAAAGTCGCGATCAGGAAATCTTACTTCGAGCCGAGGATCGCATCCTTTGCGGCCTTCGCCACGCGGAACTTAACGACCTTCTTGGCTGGGATCTTGATAGCTTCGCCAGTGGCTGGATTACGACCCATGCGAGCCTTGCGGTTCACGAGCACCAGCTTGCCGATGCCAGGGAGGGTGAAAGAGTTCTTGGCCTGCTTGTAGGAAAGAGCAGCGAGCTCTTCGAGAACTGCCACAGCCTGCTTCTTGGAGATTTCCGTCTTCTCCGCGAGAGTTGCGGCGATTTGCGACTTGGTCAGTGCTTTAGCCATAAATATTAAGTCTGTGTTTTATTGTTGGGTTAGGTGAATTGTCTTGCGACTTGAGCGTATTAAATAGTCACAAACTATCCGCGCAAGTAGAAAAGATTAAAAAAGCACGGGTTTTTCACAGTTTTTTTATCTGGCTTTGCGAAGCTTGACTTGCCCCGGTGAATGCGGAAGATGCGCATGTGGCAAGCCTGTTTACCATCCAAGGTGACACTCGGTACGAAATCGTCCGCAAGATTTTCGAGGGCGGCATGGGTGTTGTGTATGAGGCCGAACAACACGGTGCGCGGGACTTCGTGAAGCGTGTCGCCATCAAGGTCATCCGCCAAAGCTACGCCAACCAGAAACAGTTCATCGAGAATTTCGTCGGTGAAGCCAAACTCGTCGCTGATCTTATCCACACCAACATCGTTCAGACCTACCAATTGGGTGAAGCCAGCGGCATCTACTTCATCGCCATGGAACTCATCCGTGGCGTGAACATGGAACAGTTCGCCCAGCAGTTGGCTGATAAAAAACGCCCATTATCTAGGGATTTGGCCGTTTTTATCGCCAGCCGCATCGCCCGTGGACTTGCATACGCCCATGCCAAGACGGATCGTGACGGCAAGACTTTGGGCATCGTGCACCGGGATGTGAATCCCAAGAATATCATGATCGCGTTTGAAGGCGATGTGAAGGTGACGGACTTCGGTGTGGCCAAGGCGCGTGGCTTGCTCGTGGATAACGAAGGCGAAGTGGTGGCCGGCAAGGCTGATTACATGAGCCCGGAGCAGGCTGATTTTCGTGTCACGGACAAACGCTCGGATGTCTTCTCCGTAGGAGTGGTGCTGTCCTTCCTTTTGTTGGGTTACAATATTTTCAAGGGCAACTCGGTTGAGGAATCCCGGCAGCGCGTCATGACCATGCCTATACCCGACTTTCGTCAGTTGGATTCCCGCATCGACGACCCCCTAAATAATATTTTGCAAAAGTGTCTGCAAGGTGACCCGGCCAAGCGCCACCAGTCCGCCGAGGAACTCCTCGAGGAACTGGAGCACTATATCTACGATCAGGGATATGGCCCGACTAACGAGACACTGGGCCGTTTCATCCGTGAGCTGTTCGGGCAGAACAATGCTGTGGCGGCAGTGGATGAATCTCGCGGCGGTAAGGTTGTCCTTGACCGCACGGCCTACATGACTTCAAAAAATCTGTAAGTGAAAATTAGCCGTTCCTCTTCCTCCGTGGTGAAGCTGGGACTGGTGCAAACGTCTTGCGTTGCCAGTCCTGCCGCCAATTTGAAAAAGACCCTGGCTGCTGTTGAAAAAGCGGCCAAGTCAGGGGCGCAGATCATCTGTACCCAGGAGCTGTTTCGTTCCTACTACTTCTGTCAGAATGAAGATCACGAGAACTTCAAGCTGGCCGAGTCCATTCCCGGGCCCAGCACGGATGCCTTTCAGAAGCTCGCCAAGAAGTATAAGGTGGTGATCGTGGCTTCGCTTTTTGAGAAGCGCGCCTCTGGTCTTTACCACAACACCGCAGCGATCATTGATGCCGATGGCTCTTTCCTCGGTATCTACCGCAAGATGCACATCCCGGATGATCCGCTCTTCTACGAGAAATTCTATTTCACCCCGGGCGACACCGGCTTCAAGGCGTGGCAGACGAAGTACGCGAAGATCGGTGTGCTCATCTGCTGGGATCAATGGTATCCGGAAGGCGCCCGGCTCACGGCGATGCAAGGTGCCGAAATCCTTTTCTACCCGACCGCCATCGGCTGGCATCCGAGTGAGAAAGCCGAGTATGGCGTACGCCAGCATGGTGCTTGGGAAACTATCCAGCGCTCCCATGCGGTCGCCAACGGCTGCTATGTGGCGGCCGTTAACCGCATCGGCCTCGAGCAGCCCATCGGTGGCGATGGCATCGAGTTCTGGGGCCAAAGCTTCGTAGCTGGTACATCAGGCGAGATTCTCTCCAAGGCCTCGGTGGATAAGGAAGAGACCCTCATCGTACCCGTGGACCTCAACAAGGTGGATGTGACCCGTACCCACTGGCCGTTCCTGCGCGATCGTCGTATCGACGCATACGGTGATCTGACCAGGCGGTTGATCGACTAGCCTGCCACTCCTCAGCCATGACCGTTCCTTCACAAACCTCGACCGATGACCGGTTGCAGGTTTGGGAAGCGCGTGTTCCTGCTTTGTTGCTAGGGGGAAGTGTGCTGGTGTTTCTCTGGATGGTGGTATCCATCATCGCCCAAGGATACGTGCCTACTGATGATGCACTGCGGCATTCGGCTTATGCGGTGAGCGGCAAGACGTGGGACCAAATACTGCTGCTGAACCCGTCCTTAATGGCTGATCACAATCCCGGCTGGCATTTCGCCTTGCGGTGGCTACACAGCAGCTTGGGGTGGAACCAATCGCAACTCGTTTTATTCTCTGTGGCCAGCCTGTTCTTGTGTGTGGCCTTGCCGCCGATCTTCTTGATGCGCCGTCCAGAACTATGGCTGGCTTCCCTGACTGCGATTCTCATTGCGCAACCGCATTTCATCTTGCGACTCATGTTGGGACGCCCGTTGTTGCTATCCATGGCGGTGCTGGTGGTGCTTTTGTTTCTGTGGACGCGGGATGATTTCTCTCATCGTCAGCAGAAACTGCGGATGGGCTGGAGTGCTGTCTTGATCGGGCTGGCCGTGTGGGTGCACGGCACCTGGTATCTGTTTTTCTTGCCGGCGATAGCCTTCGGTCTGGCGGGCCGGATGAAGTCGGCGCTGCTGCTCACGGTGTGCTGGCTGGGAGGGAGTCTGTTGGGGGCGGTTCTCACCGGGCACCCGGTTGAGTTCCTGACGGGAGCTGTGAAGTTCGCGCTCTCGGCACTGAGCGGGCACGATTATCAACATGTGCTGGTCACCGAATTCAAAGCCACGAACGGCATTTTCCCTTATGTTGCATTGGTGGTTGTCGTCGCGATGATGCGCACTTGGTTTGCTGGTCGCTTGCCGGCGTTTTTCCGCGACCCGGTATTCGTCATGCTGGTTTTGGGCTGGCTTTTGGGATTGAAGGTCGGGCGATTCTGGCTCGACTGGAGCATGCCTGCTGCTTGGGTATGGCTGGCGCAAAGTTTCAGCGAGATCGCTGAGGGACGGGTGCCGCTGCAATCCTGGCGTCGGGCCAAACTGGGGATGTTCATCTTGGCCTCGTTGCTCTTTATCACCGTCAGTGATTTTGAAAGCCGCTGGACGAGTGCATTGAAGACCGATTACATTTCGCCTAATAAAGAAGAGCTGGCCGGTTGGTTGCCGGGGGATGGCGGCATCATCTACAGCCCCGAGATGACAGTCTTCTATCAGATGTTCTTTCGCAACCCGCAAGCGCCCTGGCGTTATGCGCTCGGCTATGAACCAGCGCTAATGACGCCTGAAAATCTCAAAGTCTTGCGCAATATCCAATGGAATGACGGCGATCCACGGACTTACTTGCCTTGGCTGGAGAAGATGCGTCCGGAAGACCGGCTGATCTTTGTGGGCGGAGTGCGGATGGAGCCGAGTCTGCCGGGCGTCGAATGGATCTACGCCGCGACGGACCGATGGATCGGCCGGCCAATCCAGTCACCTGCGGCATCCCCAACGCAATAGAGAAGTGGCCGAAATGATTTCTGCTGATGAAACTATTCCGCATGTCTGGGTCACCGGTGCCAATGGCCTGATAGGCAGCCACCTTATCCATTTGGCCAAGTCCATGGCGCCGGACTGGCATGTTCGACCAGTCGTCCGCGCGGATTTTGATCTTACCGATGCAAAGTCCGTGCTGACCGCTTTTCAAAAAGACCGGCCCAAACTCATCATTCATTGTGCCGCGATGAGCCGCAGCCCGGAGTGTCAGGCGGATCCCCATCGCGCGCACGAGCTGAATGTGGAGGTCACACGCTTCCTCGCCGATATGGCGATGGATATCCGCTTTTTCTTTTTCTCCACGGACCTCGTGTTTGATGGAAAGCAGGGGGACTATGTAGAGTCAGCAGAACCGAATCCGCTGAGTGTCTATGCTGAGACCAAGGTTTTGGCGGAGCGCCATGTCTTACGTAATCCCTATCACACGGTCATCCGCACTTCCTTGAATGCTGGTCCTTCGTTGCAGGGCGATCGCGGCATGGATGAGCAGATGCTGTGCGCCCTGCGTGACGGCAAGACACTGAACCTTTTTACCGATGAATTTCGCAGTCCGATTGCGGCCGAGGAGACGGCACGCGCTGTCTGGGGACTGGCCAAGCAGCAGGTGACCGGTATCTATCACGTCGCTGGAGCCGAGCGGCTTTCTCGTTGGCAGATCGGTGAGCTTTTGTGTGAACGCTATCCCGAGTATCGCGCGCAGATTCTCGCGACTTCACTCACCACCTATCAAGGCGCGCCGCGCTCACCGGACACGAGTCTGGATTGTTCCAAGGCCCAAGCAGTGCTTCCTTTCAGCCTGCCCAAGTTTTCGGAATGGTGGCGGCAGCCGGGTTCCGGCAAGGTGTGACCTGTGAGCAGCACGCCGGAACAGTCCTATCGTGGTCGTATCGCCCCTTCGCCGACGGGGTTGCTGCATCTTGGTCATGCGCGGACGTTTTGGATGGCGTGGCACCGTGCCCGTGAAGCAGGCGGCAAGATCATCCTGCGTAACGAAGACCTTGATCCCCAGCGTAGCAAGCCGGAGTTTGTGCAGGCGTTCATGGAGGACTTGCTCTGGCTTGATCTGGATTGGGATGAAGGCCCGGATATCGGCGGCCCCTACGCGCCATACCATCAAAGCGAACGTACCTCGCTTTATCGCGAGGCGTTGCAGCGGTTGATCGATAGCGGCCTTGCCTATCCTTGCTACTGTTCACGCAAGGAAGTGCAGCTTGCCGCGCGCGCTCCGCATCTGGAAGACGAAGAGGCAATCTATGCGGGGACCTGTCGGCCACCTCGGGCAGACAGCAAGGGTTCAGAAAGTGAGACGCGTCAGCCCAGTTGGCGTTTTCGTGTGCCGGATGGAGAAACCATTCGTTTCACCGATGGCCATTTCGGCCCTCAGGAGTATGTCGCTGGCCGTGATTTTGGTGACTTTGTGATCTGGCGTCCGGACGATGTGCCGGCTTATCAGCTCGCCGTCGTGGTGGACGATGCGTTGATGGGCATCACGGAAGTCGTTCGCGGCGCTGATCTGTTAGTTTCTAGCGCCCGGCAGATGCTTTTGTATCGCGCGCTTGGATGGAAAGCGCCTGCCTTTTATCACTGCCCTCTGATGACGGATGAGCGCGGCGTTCGTTTGGCGAAGCGCAATGATGCACTCAGTCTGCGCGCATTGCGTGAACAGGGCAGGGTAGCCCAAGATATTCTCACTGAGTGGTGGAGTCAGGCTTAACCGCCGAATTGGTTTCGCCCCATGAGGTGGAAATGGGGCAGGTAGATTTTTGAGCGAGACCGGATGGCGTGCAGGTTCCAGCAGTAAGCAACCAGCAATAGAACCAAGCCGAGAAACGCCGTGTATGGGCTGGTAGTGATATCCCAGGAGATGTGCAAGACTTGCCTCAGCATGGCGAGCATGGTGATGACTGGAACCACCAGAACAACTCCGATCATTCCCCACTTCACGCCGATATTCAGCATCAGTGACAAGAAGAGGCAGAACATCCCGATGCCGAATACCAGCAATGGCAGTTTTAAAAAATGAGTGAAGAACTCCCTGTCGAATAGCATGTAAAGAGGCGTGGTAAGGAATATGCCCATTATTGAAACCGCTGGCAGTGCGAGAAATAAAAGCGCCAGTTGTTTGGCTGAGAGAGGCAGGCTCCGTAAATGCCTTAGCGCAGTCATGTTTGGCAGCAGCATCAATACGCTGATGAAGAGAACCGGAAATAATATCAGTGTCGGCATGGTGGCGCTGTTAATGGGGGCACCCATGAGCCGCATCGTCAGGTGCAAAACAAATTGCATCAACAAGCTGAAACAGATCGATTGGCCAAAAGTACGGACAAGCAGCCAACGCAACCCAGAGAAGCCACCTGTCGAAAGCGAGTAACTGGACGCTTTTTTTGAGGTCGTCCCGGCGGCAGGTGCGGTCCGGTTCACAAGCATGACGGTGCAGCGGTGCCAAGCTGCTATGGCTGAAATGACACCAGCCAACAGAAGAATACCGGTGATGCTCTGCTGTGATTGAGCGCTCCTGGGCCAGAACATCGGTGCGGAAAAACTAGCGCCGACTCCCAAGCCCCAAACCATGCCTGCGAAGCCGCCCGTCAGTTGCTCCGTTGTGTTCTCCGGTTGCCGGTGCGGGAGGTAGGTCAGGGTCAGCAGCATGATGGCATTCACCGCGCCGGTCAGGTAGAGCATGCGAAACAGTTCGCCTGTATCCAGTGCGTGCTTTGCTCCCAAGAGTGCCGCGATCATCGAACCGAGCGCGGTCGCCCCAGTCACAAACAGCGCACTGTAGAGCACGCAGATCAACCAGTAGGTCCGGCCGATCTCCGTCAGCCGAACTGGCAGCGAGAGCAGGGTGCGGGCGTTCGTGCGGAAGTTCAGATCTGACGCCAGCAAGATCGCGCTCAAGAAAGCACCGCCTCCTATTGGGAGTATGCTGTGGCTCTTGGACACGGCATAACCCGCCCCCACTCCGGCTAACGCGAGGAAGCCGAGGAGATAGGCCCACCACCAGCGCCGGTAGAAATCTTTTAGCAGCAGTATATTGGGTTGCATGATCAAGCCTTGGCCAGGGTTACAAAGAGTTCTTCCAGCGTGACAGGGGCAGAAGCCGTTGGCTGTGCACCGAATTGTTTCAGCCAGTTACCAGAGTCTTCCCCGCGATCCACCAGCACGCGGCAGCGTTGGCCATCTTGTTTGGCGAGGACGATGCCGGGTTGTTGTTTTAATCGCTGTGGTTCGTTGGATTGGCAGTCCACCATGCGGTAGCGCTGGATGAGTTCCGCCGTTTCGCCTTCCAGCAGCATGCGGCCGTTCTTGATGAAGCCCATCCTATCGGCGAACCGCTCCACATCTGCCAGCGCGTGGGAGGAGATGATCACCGTGCGGTCTTCCTGTCCGACCGATTCCAGCAACTCGCTAAAGAGTTCATGCCGGGCAACGGCATCGAGCCCAACCGTAGGTTCATCCAAGATGAGTATGGGTGGACGCCAGGCGAGGGCCAGTATCAGGGCGAGTTTAATTTTACTGCCAAATGACAGGGTGGCGATTTTCTCGTCGACGCCGATGCGGAACATCTTCAGCAAGTGTTCGCAGTGCCGGTCATCCCAAGTCGCGTGAAAACCTTTCACAAAGCGGATGGCATTGCCCACCTTGCCCCACATCTGAAAATTCAGATCCGGGCTGACGTAGCCGATCATTTGTTTCACGGCGACCTCATCGCGGACATGGTCCAGCCCATCGACCGTGATCAAACCGCCATCCGGCTGTCCCATCCCCAACAGCATATCGATGGTGGTGGTCTTGCCTGCGCCGTTCGGTCCCACGAAGCCATAGATAGCTCCGCGGGGGACAGTCAGGTCCAATGGGCCGAGCTGGAACTGGCTGTAATTTTTGGTCAATCCGTGGATCTCGATGGCGTTGCTCATGGTTTTTTATCCTCCTTGGTTTGGTTCAGAGTATCGCGGACCAGCGAAAGGATATCGCGATCCGAGAGCCCGGCCTGGCGGGCGGCATTCACAGCAGATTCGAACAGGGTGGTGGCTTCCGCTTTACGGGTCTCGCGGCTGCGGTCATGACCTGATTCAGCCACGAACGTGCCCAGACCTTGCCGACGGTAGATGATGCCTTCCCGCTCCAACTCCTCGTAGGCGCGCTTCACGGTGATGACGCTCACGAGCAGGTCGGCGGCGAGCTGACGGAACGAGGGAAGGGCGGTCCCCGGGGCCAAACGCCCGGAGCTGATTTCACGCTTCAAGCCATCCACAATCTGTTCATACAGCGCACCTGGAGCAGCCGAAGAGATCAGCGGCAGGTTCCAGTTATTCGGTGATTCAGGCATCTGAATTACTGTATATATACATTATATACAGCTGTCAAGTGGTAGATTGCCATGTGGCCGGGTGTCATCCACATTTGCCTGGATGAAACGCATGCGTATCCGGCGCAAAATGGGTGTGGTCGCTGTCTTGCTGAGTGTGGTGCTGGGCCTGGTCTGGCAGTTCACCCCGCTGCAGGCAATTGTCGCGATCGCCAACCTGAGCGACCCGGGCAAACTGGCCACTTTAGGTGAGCGCGGGGCCAATCCACGCCTGAACAAGATCGTCTATTGGATGTTCGAGGCCTATGACCACGGAGGCTCGCCAGAGGCGGCGGTGGAGTGGGCGCAATGCTTGAATGGGGAGAGCGGATTGAGGGCGGAATTGGTGCATGAATCCCTGATGCGTAATTGGAAGATCGCCCGGGAGTTGGGCCTGCTGACGCCGGAGAACCTTGCCAAGTTGCGCCACGGACAGGCGGCAGACGTCACTTATGGCACCTATTTCGGAGAGCCGGTGGAGATCGACCACATCGTGCCTTACAGCTTGGCGCCGGAGGTGGGTAATGAACTGGCCAATCTGGAAATGCTGCCTCGCCCGGTGAACCGCCGGAAGTCGGATAAAGTGACAGAACGACAGGTGGATCACGCGGAAAAATTGCAGGAGGCGGGACTGCTAAAGGCCGAAACCCTTGAAAAAGTGCGCCAGCGTCTGGGACAGTGACTTGAATTTGCTTAGAAAAAAGATTGCACCGGACGGGCGCTTGCAACAGTGTTTTGGCCCGCTTGTGGAGAGGTGGCTGAGTGGTTTAAGGCACACGCCTGGAAAGCGTGCGTAGGTAACACTACCGGGGGTTCGAATCCCCCCCTCTCCGCCACGGGCGGCTATTCGTCCTGCGGCTTCCTTTTCAGAATCACCCAGCCTGAGTTGTTTGGCACTTTTTTGTCCTGCAGTGGTTCAAACTGTTCCTCAAGTATTTGCGAATTCTCTTGGCCCGCTGTTTTCGCAAACCAACCGAGCCCCGGGAAGGGATCGCTTGCTTCGGATTTCAACCCTAGGAGTATGAAATCAGCGGCAGCGAGGAGACTGTTGAATTCTGCATTGTCCGCTGGACGGCGGATGATGGCATTGCTGAAAAAGATGTTTTGTGGTCGATGCAATTCTTGGGCGGCCACATACCAGCCACCACCACCCCAAGTACCGACGATGAGTGAGCGGTACCCGGCATCGGCTCGAGTGGCTGCCAATGCCGTCTTGATGACAGCAAGTCGCGCATCATCCTTGGGAGCGATGATCGGGCCGATCTGAGTATCTAGGCGCTCCAGTTGATCCGGTGGAGTGGCTCGTCGCAGTTCACTCAATGTGCGGTTCAATGGGCCAAGGTGGACCAACAACAATAGCACTAAGCCAAGGCACAGACGATAGCGCAAGCAGACCAACGCCAACGGCAGCAAGACCCATTGATACTGGAAGAAATGCCATTCATGACCGAAGTAACCAACAATCGGAACGGCCCCTATCAAATAGAATAAAGTGCCGACCGCTGCTTGATACAGGATTGTATTCTCTTTGAGTGGCCGCTCTGGCTGGGTTCGCTCTTTCAGGGTTCGATGGATCAACCAAGGTAATGGTAGAAGGAGTGCCAAGATGGGGAGAACCACTGTGATGAAGTGACGCGGATTTGCCCACAGGGTGAGCCAGGTGCGTTGGTATTCGCCAGCTACATACAACGGCCAGGCTGAGCGCCAGCCTTGGTCAGATTCAAAGCAGATCACAAATGAGGCGCACCGCAGAGCCTCCATGATCAAGATACCGATGCTTACTTTCAGCCACCACCCTAGCCAGGTTTGAAACAGGTCGCGACGCTGGCGGGTGAGCAGCCAGATGGCATCCATAGCTGCGTAGGCTCCCAGCCCCATGAATGCGCCTCCGACTTTCACGCATTGCCAGACCAGGAAAAGCAACACCAAGCCGACTCCGAGTTTGTTGCTTCTTTGCGTGGGTGGTCGCCAGAGCAACATCAGGCCCAGGAGGCAGAGCCGTTCGAAGGTGAGGTACTCGAAGTTGGCGCTCGGGGAGGCGAGCAGATACAGGTAGGGCGTGCGGGCGAAAGTCAGGAGCCCAAGAGCTAAGGCCAAAACAAATAAGTGACGTTTGCTTTTGGCATGCTGGGAGAGCCAGCAAAACAAGCCTGCAACTAGCATCAATGTCAGCAGGTTTTGGAAGAGCACATTGGCGCCGATGGTGTTACCGGCCATCAGGGTAAACCCATACCAGAGCCAGATGGGGAGAGGGCCGTATTGGCAATCGACGTCTCCATACAAAGATTTACCGGCGGCCAATTGATCGGCGCGAAAAAGCTGGTTCCCATTCTCGCCCAGAATCCAGTCCGTACTATTAACGGACTCGGGCAGAAAGGAAATCACACCCCAGAGTCCTAATGACACTAC
>JAURFH010000063.1 GCA_030834415.1 Verrucomicrobiota bacterium
CGTCCCGATGGCAAAGGCGGCATGGCCGCGTGCGACACTTGGGATAACGCCATGCTGCACGCCGAGGTGCTCATCGATGGCGCCGAAGTCCCGATGCGCTTGGAGATGAAACGCCTCGCCCCTAGTGAGACGAATACTTGGTTCATCGAGGTGCTCGGCACGGATGGCGGTATCAAGTACAGCACCAAGGAGCCGAAGACCCTTTGGATCTTCGAGCGTCAGAAGGAACAGATCTGGCAGCGCATCGATCTTGGTTTCCAAACGCCATTCCCGACCATCACGGGTGGTATTTTTGAACCCGGCTTCCCCGATTGTTTCCTCCAGATGTGGGCGGCTTACGCGGCCGAACGCGCAGGTGAATTGAAAGACCGATTCAGTTGTGTCACGCCGGATGAAGCCGTCCTCAGCCACGAACTCTTCGCCGCAGCGCTCAAGTCACAGGCCGGGCATCAAGTGGTGACGCTCTAATCCGCCCTAAAATCACTCAAAAAACCGTGTGCTTTTTCCACTGGTTTTAGTGGGTATTCATAGGGTTATCCGGGACTTTGCCGTTGACAGTCCGGGGCATGGCGGGTGTCAATAATCTCATTACCGTAAATGACTTGGCGGCGGGGCTTTTTGTGCCTTTGCCAGTCCGGTTTTACCAATTATTGAGGCGGCATCATGAGTAAAAAAATCAATATCGCGATCATCGGTCTGGGTTTCGGGGCGGAGTTTATCCCCCTCTGGCAAAAACATCCGCATACGAACTGCTACGCCATCTGCCAGCGTGATCCCAAGAAGCTGGATGCCATCGGTGATTACTTCGGCGTGGAGAAGCGTTACACTGACTACGCCGAGTTACTCAAAGACCCGAACGTCGATGCCGTTCATATCAATTCCCCCATCCCCGACCACGCGTGGATGTCCATCGCCGCCTTGAAGGCGGGCAAGCATGTCGCTTGCACCGTGCCCATGGCCACGAGCATCGCGGATTGCAAAAAAATCGTGGACCTCGTGAAGAAGACCGGCCTCTCCTATATGATGATGGAGACGGTGGTGTATGCCCGCGAATACCTCTTCATGAAGGAGCTGTTGGACAAGGGTGAACTCGGCAAACTGCAGTTCGTGCAGGCGAGCCATCAGCAGGACATGGACGGCTGGCCGAATTACTGGCCGGGCCTCCCGCCGATGTGGTATGCGACCCATTGCGTCGGTCCGGTAGCCGGTCTCATCGGCAAACCGGCGGAATATGTGAGCTGCTTCGGCTCCGGCACCATCCGCAAGGAACTCATCAAGCAATACGGTTCCCCGTTCGCCGTGGAGACTGCGCACATCAAGTTCAAGGGCACGGACGTCAACGCCCGCATCATCCGCAGTCTCTTCGATACCGCCCGCCAATACCGCGAGAGCATTGACGTGTATGGCGACAAGAAGGCCGTGGAATGGCCGCTCATCGAGCACGAGCCGCTGATCGTCCACACCGCCAAGAAGCCGGAACCGAAGATCCCGCAACCGGTCAAATGTCCGGATTTCGCAAAGCGCCTGCCCAAGAGCATCGCCAAATACACCACCCGAGGCGTTTATGACTCATCCAAGAAGACGCATCTGAGCTTCACCCAAGGCAGTGGCCATGGCGGCAGCCATCCGCATTTGGCCAATGAATTCGCCAACGCGTTGGCGGAAAAACGCCAGCCGTTCCCGAACGCCAAACAGTCCGCCAACTGGACCTGCGTGGGCCTATGTGCCCATGAATCGGCCCTAAAGGGCGGCAAAATTGTGAAACTGCCTAATTTTACGCTTTGAGTTTCCACCCGGGTAGGGCATAAACTCCCGCCTCGAACCCAAGAACACATATAATATGTCTGCTAAAACTGAAGGTACAGTACCTAACGCAAGCCGTTTGCTCTGGGCCGGCTTTATGGCCATTTTGGCCGCCGGTGTCGGTTTCGCCATCCGTGGCGGTATTTTTGATAACTGGGGCAAGGAATTTGGCTTCACCGCCACTCAGTTGGGTGCCATCGGTGGTGCCGGCTTCACCGGTTTCTGCTTCGGCATCATCATTGGTGGTGTGATCGTAGACAAAATCGGCTACGGCAAACTGGTGGTCGCGGCTTTTGCCTGCCACGTCCTCTCTGCATTTGTGACCTTCGGCGCGACGAGCCCGGAGAATGCCTATAAAATGCTCACCTTGGGCATGTTCATTTTCGCGTTCGCGAACGGCACTTTGGAGGCCGTGGCGAATCCGTTGGTAGCCACGATTTTCCCGAACAACCGGACACATTACTTGAACATCCTGCACGCTTCCTGGCCGGCCGGCATGGTTCTGGGGGCGGTTGCCGGTTGGATCTTGGATGACAAGATGCAGGTTAACTGGAAGATCCAGCTCGCGCTCTACTTGGTGCCGACAGTTGCTTACGGCTTCATGTTCTTCGGCCAGACTTTCCCTAAATCTGAAGCTTCAGAGAAGGGGGCCAGTCTGGGTGAGATGTTCAAGTCGGTCGGTATCTTGGGTGCATTGGTAGTCTGCTACCTGCTGTCACTGTTCTTTGCTGGTAACTTGGGTCTCCCAGCCGCCGCCGCTTACGGTTTGGCGGGTGTGTTGCTGGTGGCCGTGGGTGTCATCACCAAGTTTTCCTTTGGTTCAGTCCTGCTATTTGTCCTCTTTATCACCCATGCCTTGGTCGGCGCGGTGGAGTTGGGCACGGACGGCTGGATCCAAAACATCACGGGCAACCTCTTCACCTCGGAGCAGGGCAAGTATCTGTTCATCTGGACCTCGGCCATCATGTTCTGCCTCCGCTTCTGTGCGCACTGGATCGAGAAGAACCTCAAGCTGTCTCCGGTGGGACTGCTCTTGGTCTGCGCTATTCTTGGTGTGATCGGCCTGCAATTGGCCAGCGGTATGAAGACCTTCACCATGGCGCTTATCGCTTTGGGTGTCTACGCTGTGGGTAAGACCTTCTTCTGGCCGACGATGCTGGCCGTGGTTGGCGACCGCTTCCCGCGCTCCGGCGCTGTGGCCATGTCCATCATGGGTGGTATCGGCATGTTGTCTGCCGGTCTGATCGGTGGTCCTGGCTTGGGCTACTCCAAGGATCGTTTTGCCTCTGAAGAGTTGAAGAATACCCATCCGGCAGTCTACGAAACCGTGAAAGCCGAGCAACCTTCCTCCTTCCTGTTCTTCTCTCCCGTGAACGCCATCGACGGTAAGAAGCTGGCTGAAGCTAAAGAAGCCACTGAACGCACGCCAGAGCAGGCGGCGATCGTTCTGGCTGACCAGACTGGCGACCGCAAGACCCTGAAGGCCGACTCTGCCATCCCGGCCGCCATGGCCGTCATCTATCTGCTCATCATGCTCTACTTCAAATCTATCGGCGGTTATAAGGCACTGAAACTTGAAGAAGAGAAGTAAGCTGGCAGATCATCGCTGATCATCTACTTAAGGCGGCTCTTCGGAGCCGCCTTTTTCTTTTCCCTGATAGCGGGGCTTACTTTCGCAATATCTTCGCCCTGCGCTGTTGCGTGGAGCGTTGGCTTTTCCTAGTCTCACCCCTATGCCGCGTAAGGATTCAGGTGCCAGTAGCAAAAAAGGTCACGGTTTACACGATGTCATCGGCCTCGTGCTCATCGGTGTGGCTGCGTTATTGCTGCTTTCGCTGTTCTCCCATAATCCCGGAGATCTGACGGTCAACAAGGTGGATAGCGATGGCGATGCCCGGGTTATCCACAATTGGATCGGTACCATCGGTGCCCATCTGGCCAATGCCACCTTTTTCGTCTTTGGTGCTGCCGGTTATCTCGTGCCTTGCTTTCTGTTGCTCTACGGCTTGGCGCAGTTCTTGGAATCCTTTGATCACCTGAACCGTCGCTGGGGATGGGCGATCGTCATGCTCATCATCACCATGGAGGCGTTCCATCTCTATGGCGCACCGCTGGAGACGTTGCGTAAGACCTTGAACGCGCCCAGTGCTGGTGGACTCATCGGCATGACGCTGGACAAGTATGCCTTTTCCTATTTTGGCACGGCCGGGGCGACTATTATTCTGCTGATCGTTTATGTCATCGGCATGCTGTATCTGACCAATCACAGCTTCAAGGAAGCCGTCGCCCTTATCGCCAGCCTGAAACCGAAATTCGACGGCTTCGGCGGTGATCCCGGCGGCTTGGCCACGGGTAAGCCGGATCTTTCCGAGAAGGAGTTGGAGAAGAAGGCGCGTGAGCTGGAGAAGCAGGCCAAGAAACTCAAGGAAGAGGCCGCTCGCGAAGAGAAAGAGAAGGCAGCGGAAGAGCGCGAGGCGGAGACGACTTGGAAACCTTCGCTCGGTGCCGATATGCAGCCCGTGCCCGAGCCGACCGTGCGCGACCTGAGTGTGCCGGTGGCCCGCGCGGAAGAGCCGGAGCCCAAGCGGGGCAAGGGCAAGTCAGCCGCTCCCGAAGAGCCCGAACCCGCCTTGATGGAAGTAGGCGGCGTCATCAAGGGCGGAGAGATTCCGGCCGCGACCACGGCTGAAATCTTGGGCGGCAAGCCGGATGGTAAGTCTGAACCGGCAGTCAACGAGGTCAAATCCATGGAAGTGGCGGAGGACAGCGCCGCTTCGCTCAAGCCGCTGCCGGAAGTGGATGAGCCGTTGCCGGTCATTCGCACGAAACCCGGCCCGAAGAAGCCCAAGCCGATCACCGTGGCTTCCGTGCCGACCATCGGCAATTACAAGCTGCCGCCGATGGATTTCTTCCAGTATCCGGATACGAGCCTCAAGCCGACGGAGTCCAAGGAAGAACTCATGGGCAACGCGCGCCTGATGCAGAACACGCTCGCGCAGTTCGGCATCGAGGTGCAGCTTGGTGACATCACCAAGGGCCCCACGATCACGCGTTACGAGTTGCATCCCGCACCGGGCGTGAAGCTGGAGAAGATCGCGAACCTGAATAACAACATCGCGGCCGCGTTGAAGGCGGAGCGAATCAATATCTTGGCACCTGTTCCCGGTAAGAGCTCCGTGGGTGTGGAAGTGCCGAACGCGGTGAAGACCAAGGTCATCATGCGTGATCTGTTGGAATCGCCTGAGTGGAAGAACTCCAAGGCGCGTATCCCGCTTGCGCTCGGCAAGGACGTGTATGGTCATCCCATCATCGCGGACCTTGCGGAGATGCCCCACTTGCTGATCGCCGGCAGCACAGGCTCCGGCAAATCCGTCTGCATCAATTCCATCGTCGCCTCGCTGCTTTACCGGTTCGGCCCGGACCAGTTGCGCTTCGTGATGATTGATCCGAAGGTCGTCGAGTTGCAGCAATACAATGTGCTGCCGCACTTGGTCGTGCCCGTGGTCACCGATCCGAAGAAAGTGATCCTCGCCCTGCGCTGGGTGGTGAATGAGATGGAGAAGCGCTACCAGATCTTTGCGAAGGTTGGCGTGCGTAACATCAAATCCTTTAACGACCGTCCGAAGGACAAACCGAAACCGAAGCAGGAAGAGCTTGAGCTGCCGTTGACGGCGAAGAAGGAACGCATTGAGGCCGGTGCCGATGGCTTCGCGGTGGAACTCGACGAAGAGATCGTGGTGCCGCGCGAGGATGACATCATCATCCCGGAAAAGCTCAGCTACATCGTGGTCATCATCGACGAGTTGGCGGACCTCATGCTCGTGGCTCCGGCCGATGTGGAAATGGCCATCGCGCGTATCACGCAGATGGCGCGTGCGGCGGGCATCCATTGCATCGTCGCCACGCAACGTCCTTCCGTGGACGTCATCACCGGCGTGATCAAGGCGAACATCCCGGCGCGTATCGCCTTCCAAGTCGCCTCGCGCGTGGACTCACGCACGATCTTGGATGCGATGGGTGCGCATAATCTTTTGGGCAAAGGTGACATGCTCTACCTGCCGCCGGGTTCCGCGAAGCTGATCCGTGCGCAAGGCGTGCTCATCACGGATCATGAGCTCCAGTGTGCGGTGGACTTCATCGCCGCCCAAGCGAAGCCGAGCTACGAGATGGAGATCCATCAACAATTGCAGAAGCCGGTCAGCAGTCTGGATGGCGGCTCCGGTGGTGGAGGTGGCGGCAGTGATGAGGACGAAGACCTCATCGAGCAGTGTGTTGAAGTCATTCGTACTGAGCAGAAGGCCAGTGTGTCCTTGTTGCAACGCCGCTTGCGCCTCGGTTACACCCGTGCAGCGCGCATCATGGATGAGCTGGAAAACCGCGGCATCGTCGGCCCGAGCAAGGGTGCGGAGCCGCGCGACATCCTCATCGATCTGGATGGCGGCGGTGCTGATGGCGCGGGGCAATACTCCGCGTAGTGACTGTGCGCAGCTACGCCCAACTCAGTTGATTTCCCGTGGATACTTATCGTTGTGACATCCTGATCGTTGGTGGTGGCATCGCCGGGCTTTGGACGGCGAACCGCCTGCTTCAAGCGGGTTGGAATGTGCTGCTGCTGGAATCTTCCGCCCTCGGCGCCGCGCAGACGCTCGCCTCCCAAGGCATCATGCACAGCGGTGTGAAGTACGGCATCGACGGCAGCAACCGCGAGATCGCCCAGCAACTGAAGACCCTGCCACCGCGTTGGATGGATTGTCTGGCGGGCAAAGGCGAGCTGGACCTGAGCGCGGTGAAAGTGCTCTCACCCGAGCAATACCTTTGGTCGCGTGACCGGGTCATAGGCGGCTTTACTTCCGCCATGGCAGGCAAGGCGATGCAGGGCGAGGTGGAAGACGTGCCCAAGAGCCGTTGGCCAGAAGTACTCAAAGCGAATCCGCCCAGCGGCTCGCTCTACGCCGTGAAGGAGGCAATCCTCGATATCCAGACGGTTGTGCAGTCGCTTTCCAACCCCCTACAAGGCCGGACAGTTGCCGGACAGATCCAAAAGTTTCACACAAGTGAGAAAGGTGTTGAGGCGTTGGAGGTCAGTCTGGCTGACGGAAGATTGATCCGTCTTGAAGCGGGAGTCTTTGTTTGCACTGCCGGTTCGGGCAATGAGCAGGCGGCGGTCGCGCTTGGTTTTGGTATGGAGGTCACGCAGCGTCGCCCGTTACGCATGGTCTTGGCCAAGGGGTTGCCCCAGCCGGTGTATGGACACTGTGTCACCACCAGCCCCAAGCCGCGCGCGACCATCACGTCGCATCCGCATGAGGGCAAGTGGGTGTGGTATCTCGGTGGCGAGATCGCCGAGAAGGGGGCGCAGATGAGCGATGACGATACGCTCAAGCGGGCGAAGGAGGAGATGGAAAGCATCTTTCCTTCCGTCAATTGGAGCGAAGTGGCGTGGGCGTGTTTTGCCGTGGATCGCGCCGAGCCGCGTGACCCGAAAGGACAATTACCACCTGAACCCCGCTTGCTAGCGAAGGGTAATAGCATTATCGCCTGGCCCACTAAGCTGGTCTATGCGCCACTCCTGGCGGACCGGGTGATCGAGTCCTTGCCGGGACTCGGTATCAAGCCATCGCCATTAACAGATTTTTCCTCGCTGCCCGCGGCGGAAGTCGGACAGCTCCCATGGCAGCAAGCCCGAGATTGGAGGCGCTTGTGAGTCAGGTGCCCCAACGTCAATTCGGTCAACTTGATCTGCACGGCAGTGTTATCGGTCTGGGCACGGTGAAATGGGGGCGCAATCAAAAGGTGAAGTATGCGCCCTTCGAGTTGCCCTCTGATGAAACATTGGTGCAGTTACTCGATACGGCTGAATCACTCGGCATCAATGTCATCGATACTGCTCCGGCCTATGGCATCGCGGAAGAGCGTGTAGGCAAACTGCTGCAAGGTCGTCGCGATCGCTATCTGCTGATGTCCAAAGTGGGTGAGGAATTTGCGAACGGTGAATCTACCTATGAGTTCAGCGCGGAGAGCGTGGAGCGCAGCATCGCCCGCAGTCTGCAACGCCTGCATACAGATCGCTTGGATCTTGTGATGCTGCATTGCCAGCCTGATGACCTGAGCGCCATCACGGGCTCACCCGCGCTGGAGACTTTGGCCAAGTTGAAAGCCAAAGGGATGCTCCGCTACTACGGCGTCTCCTCTATGACGCTTGAAGGTGGCTTAAAGGCGTTGGAGCTGAGCGACGCGGTGATGGTGGCGTGGAACTTCGAGTATCGCGCACAGGAAGAAGTCATCCGTCAGGCTGGCAAGCTGGGCAAAGCAGCTTTGCTCAAGCGCGCGTTGCTCTCGGGAAATCTGCATCCGGCAGGCACGGGCAAAAATTTGGTGGAGACCTGCGTGCACGCTGCGTTGGATCTGCCAGAAGTCTCCTCGCTCATCGCCGGCACCATCAATGTGGCCCACCTGCGAGAGAACGCTGAAGCCGCGATGAATTGGTCGGGCAAGGCCTGATCATTCCGCCGGTTCTTCGTGGCGCATGTCCCCTTGGAAAAACTTCGTGATGGCGACCGGGACATTCTCCGGGATTTCGTGTCCACCCGGATGAACCAGTGCAATCACCGGTGTGCCATTCCGGGAACGATAGAGAGTGCCTTGGCGTCCCCATTGCTTGCCGGGGCCTTCGCATCCGTTCAACTTGCGTAGCGCTTCCACGGCCTCCATCTGCTTTTCATATTTCACCAGCGGGTCCTTGCGGCCGGAGATACTCAGAACGGACTTGGGTTTCAGTTGGGGGATCATCCGGTTGGCGTTTGGCGCTGCTCCGGGAGCCACCGCAGCGATCTTGTCGCCTCGCGCCGCCCACAGCACGTAGGTGAATCCGCCGCCGTTAGAGAAGCCGGTCACGTAGATGTGCTTGGCGTCTGCTTTGCCGGATTTGAGCAACCGGTCCAGCACCGCATCGAAAAATTTCAGGTCGCGGTCATCGTAATCACCAGGATTACCCTGCCAGCCGGGCTTTTTGCCCTCCGGGTCACCGGCTGATTTGGTGTTCAATCCTTGCATATGAACCGAGATCGCTTCGGGCCAGTTCTTGGGCATGGAAAATTGGCCGAGGGATTTCTCCATCGTGCCTCCATGTCCGTGAAAGACAAAGACTACTGGGGCTGGATTCCGTGCAGCGGATGGCGGGATGAAAATGATGGCCTCGCGAGTGGCTCCCTCGATGGTGAACACCTCGCGATGAAAATTTGGACGGCCCCCTTTCTTCTCAGCAGCGTGAGTGAAACCGGGTGATAGGAGGCTGAGCAACATTAATGGCCAAACCAAGCGTCTCAAGTAACGTTGTGTTTTCATGGTCACCATCCAGAGGCAATTCGCGACCTGCTTGTCGTCATTGCCGGAGTATGACTGGAATGAAAACAGGATTGTGCTGTTTGGCAATGCTGCTTTGGGCCGGGCTTAAAGAACAGGTTACGCTGCGCTTAGTTCGCGTTCCTCCCGTTGATTCTCTGCTATGCCCGGCATGGGGTGCAGATTACCGGGTTGTTGCCGGGAGAAGTCTTCGAGAAAGCGGCGGAAGGCTTGCAGTAAGGGTTGATCCATCCTTTGCTTCAGGAACACTGCGGAAATCTGGCGAACTGTTTTTTTGTGCGTGGGGAACAGTTCGATCAGTTCACCTGATGCCAAGGCTTCTTTTACACTCTCCAAAGGCAGGTAGGTAAAGCCATGGGTGGCCTGTAATGCTCTCAGCACACTTTCCGGGTGATCAAAGTGCAGGATGGGGGCCGTGTGATAATCCAATTCTTGCAATTTTTGCTGTACCAAGCTGCTGGTGTGGGTGTCCGCAGAATAGGCTACGAAAGGTGTTTTCTTCAGATCCAACTCTACCCGTGCACGGCCAGGCTTGGCACTGGTCACTAGAATGAATGGTTCTTCAGCCAAGATGACCGTCTCGTAGCGGTCATCTTTGACGGGGCAAGTCACCAAGGCGAAGTCAGCCACGTTTCCGACTACATCCGCATAGACCCGGCTGGCGGGGCGGTAAGTTGCCTCGAGACTGAGATGCGGGTAATCGGTTTGGAGCGCCGTTTGCAGTTTGGGGAGCCACTCTATACCCAGATGGGCGGTGGTGGACATGAGCATCACGCCGCTGTAGCTATGCTTCAGATTCGCGATCCGGTTTTTCAAGCCATCCAGATCGGCAAGCACTTGCTTGGCGGTCAGAAGCAATGCTTCCCCGGCTGGCGTCAGGCGGAAGCGGCGGCGGCTGCGCTCGACTAATGGAGCGGAAAATTCTGCTTCCAAGCCGCCGATCTGCTGGCTGACAGCGGGTTGGGAAATACCGTGATGCGAGGCGGTTTCACTGAAACTGCCCGTCTCGGCCAGGTCCACGAAAACTTTCAGACTGGTGATACGCACGTTCATACCTTGGCTTTTTGATACTACTTACTGCCAATATTTGACCGGGCCAGTGGCGAAGGCTCACGCAGGAAATCATTAAAAAATGCGGAAGCAGTCCGTGGTATCACTTGGTGCGGGCTTCCAGAAAGGCTTTCAACTCCTGGGCCGCCTTGCCGCCGAAGCCGGGCACCTCGGCGATCTGCTCCAAGGTGGCCAGGCGCAATCGCTGCACCGAACCGAACTTCTTGAGCAGGGCGTTCTTGCGCGTGCTACCGATGCCGGGAAATTCATCGAGAATACTTTCGGAAATCTTCTTCAAGCGCAGTTGCGCATTATAGGTGTTCGCAAAGCGATGGGATTCATCGCGGACCCGTTGCAATAATTTCAAAGCGCCTGTGTCGTGACTCAGACGTAAGGGCGTCGATTCGCCGGGGCGGTAGATCTCCTCATACTCCTTGGCCAGGCCGATGATGGGGATGTCGCTCAAGCCGAGTTTGGCCAACTCGGCGCAGGCGGCATTGAGCTGACCTTTACCACCGTCGATGAGGATGAGGTCGGGCAATTTAGCTTTGGGCGGTGGCTTGGGAACCCAAGGGGCGTTCATCTCCTCTGAGGGTTCCAAGCCTTCGGGTGCATCCGCATCTTGATCGGGGCTTTCGGCTGGCTTGGTCGGGGCAGGCGATTTCACCAGCTTGCCCATCACGGCGGCTGCGTCCTGATTCTTCTTGGGTTTGCGGCCTTGCCACGCTGCGCTCACGTCATCCACGGCGCGTTGGAGTTCATCCTTGCTCGCCTCGCCACCGGTGTCGGCGGTCTTCTCTTCGGCGGGGAGGGCTTCGCCTTTGATCTCTTTGATAAGACGGGCGTAGCGGCGGTGGATGGTCTCCGCCATGCAGGCGAAATCGTTCTGTTCCGTCACCGTCTTCATCTTGAAGCGACGGTAATTCGAGCGGTCCGGTCGCCCATGCCAGAAGCTCACCATGGAGGACACCATGAAGGTGCCGCTGATGTTCGAGATGTCGTAGCCCTCGATGCGTTCCGGCGGTTTGGGCAGACCGAGGATGCGACCCAGCTCGCGCATGTCCGCCTCGGGGTTGATGGCCACGGGGAGCTTGTAAGGGATGCGCTCGAACTTCTCGGTCTTCTGGGTCGTGCGCTTCAGGTCGGTGAGCAAGTCGCGCAGTTGCGCGGCTTTCTCGAAATCCAGCTTGGCCGCGGCGGCCTTCATCTCCGTTTCGAGCTGGCCGACCATCTCGCTACACTGGCCGTCGAGGAAATCGCAACCCGCATTCACCTGCAGCAGATATTGGTCGTGCGTCACGTTACCGATGCAAGGGGCGGTGCAAACTTTCAGGTGACCGTAGAGGCAGTGCTTGTAATCCGATTCATTCGGCGTGAGCGGACGGCAACCACGAAGATTGAACTTCTGTCGCACGAGATGCAGCGTGCGCCGCAAAGCCCCGGAATCCGGGAAGGGCCCGAAATAACGCGCGCCGTCATCATGCTTCTGACGGGTGAGGGTGAAGCGGGGGATGGGGTCGTTCAGATTCACCTTGAGCATGATGAACCGTTTGTCATCACGGAAGCTGACGTTGTAGCGCGGCTTGAATTCCTTGATGAGTTTGCCTTCCAGCAACAGCGCTTCGGGCTCGCTCTTCACGATGTGTGTGTCGAAGTCGTGGATGGCGTCCACGAGGGCATTGAACTTCAGGTCCCAGCCCATGCGGCGGGAGGGATGAAAATACTGGCTCACCCGCCGGCGCAGATCGCGCGCCTTACCCACATAGATCACCGTGCCAAAACGGTCCTTCATCAGGTAAACCCCAGGCTTGTGGGGCACCTGACTGACCTTGTTGCGTATGTGATCCGTTACGGGCACGGGGATAGTTTAGCTGTAAAGTGGAGTGTTGCAACCGGTCCGAAAGATTTCAGATGACACCGATTGAGCAGCCTATTTAGATACGAGCAAATCACCTATGAATCCACTTTGGTCCCGTCGCCATTTCCTCGGCGGTCTATCCGCCAGTGCTGCGTTCCTGTTTGCCGGATGCAAAAGTTCGTCCCACGGCAAAAGCACGCGTTTCAAGACCGAGGTCTCCATTTTGGGGGAGGAATTTTACCTAAATGGACAGCCCACCTTCAAAGGGCGTACGTGGAAGGGGCACAAGATCCAAGGGTTGTTGCCGAACTCGCGGATGGTGCAGGGGACGTTCGATGATCTGAACCCGGAAACGGTCGCGCAATGGGCTTATCCCGATACGAAGAAGTGGGATGCGGAGCGGAATGTGAGTGAGTTTCTCGCCGCAATGCCGGAATGGCGGGCGCATGGACTCCTCGCGATCACCGTGAACCTGCAAGGCGGCTCGCCCTACGGCTACTCGAACGCGCAGCCGTGGGAGAACTCGGCGTTTGCGCCGGATGGCTCACTGCGTGCGCCGTTTATGGAACGCATGGAGCGGATCATCAATCGGGCCGATGAACTCGGGATGGTGGTCATCCTCGGATATTTCTATTTCGGGCAGGACCAGCGGTTGGTGGATGAGGCGGCGGTCATACGTGCTGTGGATAACGCGACGGATTGGGTGCTGGCGAAAGGTTGGCGCAATGTGCTGATCGAGGTGGATAACGAATGCAATGTGGCGAAGTACGATCACGCCATTTTGAAAGCGGACCGCATCCATGAATTGATCGCGCGGGTGAAAAGCAAGTCACTGAACGGGCGGCGCTTGCTGGTCAGCACGTCTTATGGCGGTGGGGCGGTTCCGCGTGAGAATGTCGTGCGGACCTCGGATTTCCTGCTGGTGCATGGGAATGGAGTGAAGGATCCGAAACGCATCACCGAGATGGTCGTGCAAACGCGCAAGGTGAAGGGTTATCGGTCCATGCCGATCGTGTTCAACGAAGACGACCATTTCGATTTCGACCAACCCATGAACAATTTCGTTGCAGCCACAGAAGCCTATGCGTCTTGGGGCTTCTTCGATTATCGCATGAAGGGTGAAGGCTTCGATGAGGGCTACCAGAGCGTGCCGGTGAATTGGGGCTTGAGCAGTGAGCGCAAGCGCGGGTTCTTCAAATTGTTGAAGGAGATGACCGGGAGCTAAGTGTCTATTGAGCGAGGACCAGGTCCACTTGGTTGACCTTGGCCCAGATCGGTGCGAGGGCTTGCTGCAATTCCGCTAGCGTCGTATCGACCGGGCAAAAGACCTGTATCTGCGGAGCGCGCAAGGCCGGGTTGCTGATCAATTCCAGCAACTGCTCGCCAGAGGTGACCGTGACCATGGATTTCAGATCGCCCGCAGCGAACAGGGTGGTGGTCGCAGTTGACTGAGGCGTAGGAAGTTTCACAGCGGCTTGTTTCTGTAAGCCCTCGGGAGAACGGCGCAAGAGGATGACGACATTCGCTGGAGTGGCCTCCAAACGGACGTTCACGATGCCGGTATTGTTGGTGCTTTGCGGCAAGGCCCGCAGATGCACGGGTGCCGTCAGTTCACTTTGGAGAGGGATCAAAGCACCGGCCGCAGTGAACCAGGTGGCCGCTGTGGCCTGAGCATCGGGTTGCAAGGTGAAGCTCATCTCCAATCCCAAATGGCGGCGCACGTTGACCAGTTGTTGCGCTTGGTTGGCGGGCGTGGTTCCTGCCGGGAAGGCGGCGCGCACTTGTGGATCGCCCAGTTGCCAGGTTCCAGAGGCCATCAGCTGGATGCCCCAATCTTTCCGGCCGGGTTGCGGGGCAGAGGCCTTAACAACGGCGGCGAGTCTCAATTCATCCAATAGTTCCACCGCCTTGGTCTCGGTGGCCGGGAGTTGGGCGGTCTTGAGCTGCGGCTCCAGCTCGCGCAGATAAACGCGCAGGAATTTTAAGGCTGGATTGCGAAGTCCAGCTTTGCTGCCGGAAGCGGCTTTGGTCACCAGTTGAGCGACATCGGCGGCGGAGGATTCCCAGAGCAGGGGCAGGGGATTGGAAGGCACGCGAGGTGAGCCATCGGCAGCCGTCTTGAGATCGATGAAGAGCTGGTAGCGGCCCAGCGGTTCGCCCTCCATGCGGCTGTAATCCAGCTTGAAGTGCTTATTGAGGTGTTGCCCGGGTTGCAAGGTCACTTCGGCATACTCGCCATCCAGATCGCTGGGCACGGCGGTCTCGCGAAAGCCCTGAGCATTGATTACCCACACACTGAAATCATCCGGCCAGCGGAACGTGCGAGGGGCCGTGCTGCTATTGATGATATTGAGCGACCAGTCAGCGGAACCGAGCAGCGGGAATTTCAAGGGACCGGACAGGGCCAGGGTGAGGCCGCGTTTTTGGGTGCGCACCTCGCGCTCTTTCAGGTAGTCGGTCACGCTGATGACGCTCAAGCGATTGGTCGCCGTTTCTGCCGCAGCCCGCCAGAGTTCCACGCCGCGGGGGACTTGGGGCTTTTGAAAATCCAATACCCCAGTGTAACGACCATGCAGTTCGTAGGTGCCGGTCTCGGGCAGAACCACCCAATCGCTCAGGAAGCTGTCGAAGTCGCGTGATTTGCCGGGAGCGAGCACCTCGGCCTTGGCGAACATATGCGCAAGGGTTTGCCCCGGCGGGATGGGGGCCACGACATTGCCATCCTTCGAGATGGTCAACCGGCCATTCACGCGGCAGCAGCCTTCCCACATGAAACCGAGTGCATCGGTGGAGCGATTCGTGAAGCGCCAGTAGAGCGGGATACGATCGCCGATGACATACGTTTCGGCGGGCGGCACGACGAGTTCCGCGCCGACTTCGCGCTCGGCTGCAAACAAAGAGGTGGAAAAGGCGGACTGTAAGATCAGTCCGCCCAGCAAAAGCAAGGATGTGAGGGACGGCTTCACGACCCACTAACGCTTACAACCTTCAAATCGTCAAATTTGATCGGCGTGCCTGCATAGGGACTGGCCCAGACGGTGGGGCGGCCGTTGATGGGCTCTTCCTTTTCTTCGAAAGAGATGACGGGTGCTTTCGGTTCGGCATCACCCTGTTTCCAGACCTTGCCTTCTACTTTCCAGGTGCTGCCGGTCTTGCGCACTTGCAAGTGGAACTGCGTCCAAGTGCCCGAGGCCCACTTGTCCGGGATGGAGGCGACGACTTCCTCGCCCTTGTAGAGCTCGATCATCTGTTTGGCCGGGGCGACCATCAGGCGGTAACCGCCCACACCGCTCAAGCCCACACCGAAGAAAGGAAAGCGACGGCCTTTGCCCGAGCCATGGATGCGGGCGGTGACGGCGAGGTTCTCTTTTTCCGAGGGGCCAAAAAGAAAGCCGTACGTCTCCAACGGAGCGCCGGGCAGTTCGATGAATTTATTGCCTTCGGCCTCTTTCACCGCGAAGCCGCCATCGAGCACGAGGAAATCATCCGGCACGCTGTCCACGGCGGCTTTTTCGAAATCGTTTTGATACAGGGTCTTGCCCGCCTGGGCGTGAGCCTGTGTAGCGGCCAGCCCGCAAACGGCGGCGAGGACGAGGAGTTTACCAAATTTCATGTCGCTTATCCTTTGCTGCACGGAAGGTTGGACTGTCCGCTCCAAGCGGGTATTCAAGCCCGCTTTCAGGGTGGACAATATAATCCGCACACGTATTATTTTCTGACAGCATGGCCCGAAGCTCCGTATTGGCAACTTTTTTCTTTGATCTAACTGCCAGTAGAAGCTTGTGCATTTCTGAAATTTTGGGTGAACGCAGTGGAACCTAGTGGAACGCAAGGCTCACGTACCACGAGAAAACCTGACACGTTGGCGACTGATGAAACACGAATTGGCAACGTGGTGGCCGCGGTCGGGGCGAAACAAGGTAACTTGTGACGTTCAAGGTGCGTCTAATCTGGACGTAGTCGTTACGCCCGTCCCTGGGCAAAAGCAGGGTTCACATCGGGGTATATCTGGATTACGTTATTCGAGTCCCTAAAAGCACTGGCATGAATACTTGGCAAACATGGCAGAAAAATCTCGCGCTCACGGCGATCATGGCCGTCACGCAAGGGGCTTTTGCAGCGGACACGAAGGAAGCGGCTGAAGTGCTGTTCGTCTACCGGGTGCAGCCGATGTTTAAGGAGAAGTGTCTGGCTTGCCACGGTGATGATCCCAAGAAGATCAAGGGCGGTTTGGATATGCGTTCGCTGAGCGCGTTGCTCAAGGGTGGGGAAAGTGAAGAGACTTCCATCGTGCCGGGCCAGCCGGACAAGAGCCCGCTCTATCTCGCGGTGACGCGTTTGCATGAAGATACTTGGTCGCCCATGCCGCCGAAGGAAAATGACAAGCTCAAGCCTGAGCAGGTCGAGTATCTCAAAGAATGGATCCTCGCCGGAGCGCCGTGGCCGGAAGAATCCCGCTGGCCAGAACTCGCTAAGAAAGGGGAAGACAAGTGGTCGGCTGCCGATGGTGTGCGGGTGAAAACGAGCGGTGGCTTGAGCGAGGACTGGACGAACCGCCGGTACAAGCCGGAGAATCTGTGGGCTTATCAGCTGTTGAAAAAACCGGCGGTGCCGACGCGTCAAGCCGCGTCGGGGGAAAGCGCCGTCAAGCCGGCGCTTTCCATAAATCCGATTGATGCCTTTCTGGCGGCGAAGATGCCAGCCGGGTTGGTGCCCGCGCCGATAGCGGACCGGCAGACTTTGATCCGGCGGGTCACGTATGATCTGATCGGATTGCCACCGACCCCGGCGGAAGTGAGTGCATTTGTCCGCGATCCGTTGCCGGATGATCAGGCGTTCGCGAAAGTGGTCGAACGGTTGCTGGCTTCGCCGCATTATGGTGAGCGCTGGGGACGGCATTGGCTGGATGTCGTCCGCTATGCGGATTCCTCGGGTTTTGCGAATGATTACGAGCGCGGCAATACCTGGCGCTATCGGGACTATGTGATCCGCAGTTTCAATGCGGACAAGCCTTATGACCAGTTCATCCGCGAACAGATCGCTGGTGATGAGCTTTACGAGCAACAGCCGGCGAACAAGCAAGACCCGGAACTGTTGATCGCCGCGGGTTTCCTGCGCATGGGGCCGTGGGAGCTGACCGGTATGGAGGTGGCGAAGATCGCGCGGCAGCGTTTTCTAGATGATACGACGGATGCGGTCAGTCAGGTCTTTCTCGCGCACATGTTGCAATGTGCGCGCTGTCATGATCACAAGTTCGATCCCATTCCCACGCGTGACTATTACTCCATGCAAGCGGTCTTTGCGACGACCCAGTTGGCCGAGCGGCCAGCGCCCTTCTTGCCGCAAGAGAACGTCAGCGGGTTTGAAGAGAAACAATATCTTGTAAAGAGGCAGGCGGATCATCAGGCCATGCTGCGGCAGTTGGATGAGAAATCCTTGGCTGCCGCTGAGAAATGGTTTCAAGAAAAGGGCATTGATTCCACGGAGTGGAACAAGGCGGTGGCGTCGGTGGAGGGCAAGGAGCGTGGCTTCAATGCCGCCCGGAGCGTGATGATGCGCAAGCGGGTGCCGGAAGATCAATATCCGCCCAAGAACTACGGGTTCACGCCGGAGGATTATGGGTTCGAGCGGATCGCCCGCAAAGGGTTGGAGCGGATCACGTGGGAGCTGGAGCGTTACAAGCCCATCGCTTTTTCTGTCTATGACGGTCGCACACCGGATATGAAATCCGTGACCTCACCGTTGCGTATACCGAAAGATCATTTGGCCAATGGTGAGCTCGAAGAGGTGGCGATCCTGGCGGGTGGCGATCCTTTTTCGCCAACGATCAAGGTCCAGCCCGCGGCGTTGAGCGTGGTGGATGCGCAACTGGTCAATGACGGTTCGCAAGGAGCGGCCATTCCGAATGAGATATCCGGCCGTCGCACAGCGTTAGCGGACTGGATCGCGAATCCGCAGAATCCGCTCACGGCGCGCACGATGGCGAATCGGCTCTGGCTCTGGCATTTCGGGGTGCCCATCGCGGGGAACCCGAACAACTTCGGGGCCACGGGCAAGAAACCCACGCACCCGGAACTGCTCGATTGGCTGGCGGCCACGTTTATAGAGCAAGGCTGGTCGGTGAAGGCGATGCATCGGGTGATCCTTTCCTCGGAAGCGTATCGTCGTTCCTCCAGTTATCCGGATCGCAAACTGCTCGCCGAGAAAGATCCGAACAACACGAGCTATGCGGTTTTCGCGCCACGCCGATTGACGGCGGAGGAGCTGCGTGATTCCACTTTGCTGATCTCAGGCGAACTGAATCCAGAGATGGGCGGCATACCGGCGCGACCGGAGATCAATCTGGAAGCAGCGATGCAACCGCGGCAGGTGATGGGAACTTTCGCCGCCGCGTGGGAGCCTTCACCAAAACCGGAACAGCGTCATCGCCGCTCCATCTATGCATTGAAGATCCGTGGCTTGCGCGATCCCTTCATGGAAGTCTTCAACGAGCCCAGCCCGGAGCTTTCTTGTGAGGCGCGTGAAGCTTCCACCATCACGCCGCAAGTGTTCAGCCTCTTCAACGGCGAGAGCATGTATGACCGGGCCATCGCCTTGGCGGCCCGCTTGCAGCAGGAGACGAAGACCCGCGATGAGGCCATCACCAAAGTCTTCTCGCTCACCTATGGACGCGCCCCGCGCGCGGATGAATTGCAAGCGTGTCTGGCACATTGGGAGACGATGAAGCAGCGGCATGACAAGCTGACGTTTGCGAAACCGGAGATTCCGGTGGAAGTCGTCCGCGAAGCGGTGGAAGAGAATACGGGCGAGAAATTCCGCTTCACCGAGAAGCTGCATGCGTATCAGGATTTTGTCCCGGACCTGAAGCCTTCCGATGTGGATGCCGAAACGCGAGCACTGGCCGATGTCTGCCTGGTGCTCTTCAACTCAAACGAATTTGCCTACGTGTATTGAGCCATGAAATCTCCTTACTTTCCCTGCATGCCTGGCGCCCGCGCGTTCTCCAGTCACACGCGGCGGGACTTCCTCTATTCACTCGGGGCGAGCATCGGCAGTGTGGCGTTCAGCGCCATGATGGCCAATGAACTGGTGGCGGCGGAAAAACCTGCGGGACCGCTGGCCCCGAAGGAGGGTCATTTCCCGGCGAAGGCGAAGAGCTGCATCTTCCTTATGATGGAAGGCGGTCCTTCACACATCGACACCTTTGATCCCAAGCCGACGCTCGAGAAGCTGCATCTGCAGGAGTTCGTGCGCGAAGGCAAGATGAAGTCCGCCATGGAGAGCGGCAAACGCTACTACGTGAAGAGCCCGTTCAATTTCAAGAAGGCGGGTCAAAGCGGGGCGGATATCGCGGAGAATTGGGAACACTTGGCGAAAGTGGCGGATGACATCTGCTTCTATCGCGGTTGCCAGGTCGATTCGGTGAATCATCCCACGGCGATGTATCAGATGAATACCGGGAACCGGTTCGGCGGCGATCCGGGGCTGGGTGCGTGGGTCAATTACGGTTTGGGCACAGTGAATCAAAACCTGCCGGGGTTCATCGTGTTGCCGGAGGTATCGTATCCGCAAGGTGGGGCAGCGAATTGGAGCAACGGCTACCTGCCTGCGAGTTTTCAAGGCACACCCTTGCGTGCGAAAGGGTCGCCCATCCTCGATCTGCAACCGCCCAAAGGCATCACGGCTGAGCATCAGCGTGAGAATCTGGATCTGCTGGCGAAGTTGAATCAGGGCCACGCGGCGCAGCATCCGGGGCATGATGAACTCGCAGCGCGCATGGAGAATTACGAACTGGCTTTCCGTATGCAGATGCAGGTGCCGGGACTGATCGATCTGAGCCAGGAAGACGCGAAGATGAAGGAGATGTACGGCATCGGCAATGATGCGACAGACGCCTTCGGTCGCAAATGCCTGCTGGCGCGTCGGTTGGTGGAGAAGGGCGTGCGGTTCATCCAGCTTTATGCGGGCACATGGGATAGCCACGATTACATCGAGCGCGCGCATGGAAATCTCGTGCGCAATGTGGATCAGCCCATCGCTGCGCTCATCAAGGATTTGAAGGAACGCGGCCTGTTGGATAGTACGCTCATCGTGTGGTGCGGCGAGTTTGGCCGTTCACCGGATAATGGCGTGCGTGGTGGTACGGCTTACGGGCGGGATCACAATCCGCACGCCATGACGATCTGGCTGGCTGGCGGCGGGGTGAAGGCGGGCCATACTATCGGCACCACGGATGAGACTGGTTACAAGGCCGTAGAGAATGTGCATCACGTACGCGATGTCCACGTGACGCTCT
>JAURFH010000064.1 GCA_030834415.1 Verrucomicrobiota bacterium
TACATCTCCCTGCGCACGGCTTTCATGCGATTCGTTGAAATTGATGACCTGGAAGAAAGGCTGGCCCGGTTTCCGTTTGTTCCAGGCATCCGTCACGTTGCTGTCCCAACACTGCTGATCCACACGACCGCCAATGTTATAATCCGTCTTCGTGTGATTGGCGGTGTAGTAGCCATTCTGGCGCAGGTAATCGGGGTAGTACTTGATCCGGTCATGCGGGATCATGTAACGGCTGCGCATGGGATGCGTGCCCATGGAGAGCGAATTGATACCCGTGATCCAGGTGCTGCGCTGGGCAGCACAGACTGGCGCGCTGGCATAGACATGCGTGTAGCGAAAACCCTGCTTGGCCAAGGCATCGATATTCGGGGTCTTGGCGGCGGAATTTCCATAGCAGCCAAACCACTTCACATTGGAGTCTTCGCAAACAATCCAGAGAATATTGGGCCGCAGCTCGGCTGCACGGGCAAAGCCGGGTAACAGCAGCAGCGCCAAGGCAAATACGCGAAGCCAGAAGTGTCTCATGATACTAGAATAAGCTTAGGATTGAATATTTCGCGCCAAGTTCATCCGGTTGATTTCTCTAACTGACAAAACAACGCCGTTCGGCTGAAAAAGGTGATGTGTTCGAAATAGCACTGAAGCCATTCGGATTCAACGCTTAACTGGCTGATGACCAGCCACCACGCAAAAATATGGTCGAACGCAAGAGGAGCTCTTAAGAGATAAAAGAATAGAAGAGATGGTGCGCACTGCAGGTTTCGAACCTGCGACCCCTACCGTGTGAAGGTAATGCTCTACCACTGAGCTAAGCGCGCGGCCACATACCCGCCCCGGCGAACCGGTGACGAGTGCCGGAAACATTAGGTAGGTGCCCCACCCAAGGCAAGAGTCTTTTTGAGCGAATTTTCGCTGCTGTTTTCAGCTCTAAAAGTTCCGAAAATCAAGGTCGCCAGGTCTTGCTCCACAGCGCGTAAGTCTCAAACATGGCACGCCGCTCCAAGGGCGTCCATTCAGCGATACGCTCCTGTAAAGTGCTGTACTGGCCGAACTTCGGCTCACGCTCCACGGCCAACTGATAGTTCTCTAACGCCTTGGCCGTATCCCCCACGCCCCAATAGCCGAGCACCTTGGAATAGTAGTCGTAACGCGAACGGTTTTGGCTCAGCTCACCCGCCTTTTCAAAATGCTCCACCGCCGTCTGGTAGTCGCCAAGGTTGAAGTAAGCCCAACCGACCTGGTTGATCATCGGGGCCTTGGGGAACAGTTCCTCTGCCTTGCGCAGGTCAGCCCGGGCAGCCTCCTTGCGTCCCAACAAAGCCAACGCGTAACCGCGATTGGCATAGGCTTGATAATTCTCCGGGTTCGCCTTGATCTGACTATCTAGGATATCGAGTTTCGGCGTGGTAAATACGCCTACAGCCGCACTCTCGGCAGGCTTATGGTGGGCGCAACCCGACAGGAGCAGTGCTCCAAATAACAAACAGAAAGTGAAACTTTTCATGTGCTGGTCAAGGATTAGCGGCGACGCGAAGAGCTTGGCAGCAAGAAGGATGTGGAGCAATGCACAAGTTACCTCCGATGACTGGACATAAATTGCCGCCCGGCACTTTGCATGACTCAAGTATTTAGCATTGCAGAAATACCAAGTTTGTTTCTAAGTTCGGCGCTGACGTTGATCCACACGTCGCCAAGCTCGCCGACACAGCTGTATGAAACCCAAGAAAACAGCCGCGAAAAAAGCTACCGCCACCACGCCGGAAGCCAGTTCGCCATCCCCAAAAGCCAAACCAGCCGCCCGCAAGGCTGCTTCCACAGCCGCCGCCGCTCCCGCCGAATCGGTTGAAACGGCCAAGGTCACGCTGAAAAAATCTTCTCCGAAGAAAGCCGCCGCCAAGAAAAAGACGGCCGCAAAAGCATCGCCGGAAGCAGCACCCGTTGCCAAAGCCGAGCCTAAGAAAGCTGCGGTGAAGCTGCCGGCCATCCTGTTCGAGGATGACGCCATCCCCGCACCGGGCATCAGCGGCCCAGGCCAACGTTATTTCCTCGGGGCGGATGAGCCGAACGCAGGCTTGGGTGAATTGCCTGATTCTTACGGCACCGGTCGCCTTTTCCTGGCCGCGCGTGATCCGCATTGGCTCTATGCTGCTTGGGACCTGACCAAAGAGCAGCAACGCGAATACAACAAGCTCTCCAAGGACAAGCATCTTGTCGTGCGCGTATTTCTGAACCGCGTCAGCGGGAAGCCGTTCAGCGAAACGCATGTGCATCCGGAATCACGCCATTGGTTCATCCATGCTGGCAAGGCCGGATCACGCTTCGTGGCGGAATTGGGCTACTATGACAAAGCCAGCAAGTGGGTTTCTGTATCCCAGTCCAAGCCCACTTTGACTCCGCCGGATTCGCTCTCCGACGACACCTCGGCCCGCTTCACCGATCTGCCCGTGGAAGTTCCTTTCACTGACTTGCTCGAAACGGTGAAGCAAGAGCTGAAGGGAAACCTCCCTTTGGTGGAAGCTATCGAGCAATTGCGTTCTGCTGGTAATACTGCCCTGCCGAAAGCCAAAGCGTTGGCAAAGGGCGTATGGACCTCAGCCCAAGAAAAAGCCCTCGCAGCCGTGTTGTCCATGGACAGCGTCCGCCGCATCTGGATCGGCTCCCTCGAAATCACCGAACTCATCCGGCGCAAACTCAGCGAGGAATTGTCCAGCATCGCCGCCGCGCAATTTTCAAAGCCCGGAGCTGGTGGTCTTGGCGGACTGGGCAGCGTCTCCAGCCCCTTCGGCGGCGAGGAGGAGAACAAAGGATTCTGGTTCAACGTCAACGCCGAGCTCATCATTTACGGTGCCACTGAACCGACTGCTGAGGTCACCATCGGTGGCAAGGTCATCAAGCTGCGCCCGGATGGTTCGTTCAGCTATCGCTTTGCGCTGCCTGATGGAAATTATGATCTGCCGGCTGTGGCTGTCTCAGCAGACCGTTCGGAAGCGCGCAGCGCGGAACTGAAGTTCAGCCGTAGCACAAGTTATTACGGAGACGTGGGGACACATCCTCAGGACCCAAGTCTGCAGCCGCCCACACCTGACGCCGTAGAATAATTTGCTTGCGGCAAGCGTCACACTTCGCCACCAAGGGGACGCATAAACACCATGTCGCAACCACAGGGAAAGCCGGGCTATCTCACACTGGTGCTCCACGCGCACCTGCCGTTTGTTCGCCATCCAGAACACCCCAAGTTCCTGGAGGAGAGCTGGCTTTTTGAAGCCATCACGGAGACCTACCTGCCGCTAATCCAACTAATGGATGGATGGTTGCGTGATGGCATGCAGTTTCGCCTCACGCTGACCCTGACACCCACGCTTTGTTCCATGCTGCAGGATGAGCTCTTGCAGGAGCGTTACAGCCGTCACCTGAATGGCTTGGTGGAATTGGCGGAAAAAGAGGTCCATCGCACCACGTGGGACAAGTCATGCCATCCGCTGGCGCTGTTGTATCATCAGCGTCTGGTAGCCGCCCGTGACCTCTACCTCTCCTACCAGCGCAATCTGCTCAATGCTTTCAAGCGCTTCCAACAGACCGGCTGCCTGGAGATCATCACCTGCGCAGCAACGCATGCCCTGCTGCCCCTGCTAGGCAGTCATCCGGAAAGCATCCGGGCGCAAGTGCTCGTGGCCCGGGATCATTATCGCAGTTGCTTTGGTTGCGACCCGCGCGGCATCTGGCTACCTGAATGCGCCTATGCAGAGGGCGTGGAGAATGTATTGCTAGAGGCGAACATCCGATGGTTCATCATGGACACGCACGGATTGCTCCATGCCAATCCGCGACCGCGCTACGGTGTCTTCGCTCCCATCTACACCCCAAACGGCATCGCCGCCTTTGGGCGTGATCTCGATTCCGCCAAACAGGTATGGAGCCGGAACGAAGGCTATCCGGGCGACCCGCGCTATCGTGATTTCTACCGGGATATCGGGTTCGATCTGGATCTCGATTACCTCAAGCCCTACCTGCCCTCTCCCGAACTGCGTGGTTTCACCGGCATAAAGTACCATCGCATCACGGGAACCGGGGGAGCGAAAGAGATCTACGACCGGGAGGCCGCTCTGGCTGCGGTGGAAGAACACGCCACCCACTTCTTGGAGTCACGCATCGCGCAATTTCAACAACTGCAAGGCATCATGGAGCGTCCGCCCATGGTGATGTGTCCGTATGATGCGGAATTGTTCGGTCATTGGTGGTATGAAGGGCCCGAATTCTTGGACCTCTTCATGCGCAAGGCGTACTACGATCAGCAGACGTTCTCGCTCATCACGCCCGCAGAATTCATCAAAGAACGGCCGAGCCATCAGATCGCCGCACCAAGCCCTTCAAGCTGGGGTGAGGAAGGCTACTACCGGGTATGGTTGAATGAGACCAACGAGTGGATCATCCCGCATCTGGAGATCGCCATGGATCGCATGCACGACCTCGCAGAGCGGTATCCGAACCCGACGGATGTTGAGCGACGTGCCTTGAACCAAGCCGCACGCGAACTCCTGCTGGCGCAATGCAGCGACTGGCCGTTCATTCTGCGCACCGGCACCAGCCCGAACTATGCGCGGCAACGCGTGAAGGATCATCTGCTGCGGTTCATCGCGCTACACGAGCAACTCACCATCACGCGCGTCGATGAACGTTGGCTCGCACAGATCGAGTCGATCGATAATATCTTCCCAGAAGTGAACTACCGTTATTGGGCTTGAGTGGTTTCGTCCGTTGAGGCGAAATGACGGCATGTCCTCAATAAAACTGATTTCAAGCCGGCTTGGCGTAGTCGCGGTACTGGCACTGTCCTTGATTTCCCTCAACGCGGCGGATGCGAAAAAGGCGGCAGCAGATCCCACCGCACCAAAGTGGAAGAAGGTTTTCCCCTCCACCCCGCCAGGTGTGACTTGTACGACGAATGTGCTGGCAGAATATCCAGAGCACACGGTGACGATGGTTGTTTATTCACCAGACAAACCGGGCAAATACCCAGCCATTCTGGATATCCATGGTGGCGGCTGGCAGAAGCGTCAGGTGGAGAGCGACAAGCCGATGATGGAACGGCTGGCCGCGCGCGGGTTCGTCACCGCACTGGTTTCTTATCGACTATCCGGAGAAGCGAAGTATCCGGCGGCTCTAGACGACAGCAAGGCAGCAGTGCGCTGGATGCGGGCGAATGCCAAAAAATTCAAGATCGACCCGGAGCGCATCGGTGTGATGGGCGGATCGGCAGGTGGGCATCTCTCCGGGTTGCTCGCAATGACGAGCGGACTGAAGGAATTCGAGGGCAAAGGGCCTTACCAGAAAGAATCCAGCAGCGTGAAAGCATGCATCGTGATGGCATCGACGATGGATCTGGCTGCAGCATATGGCGAGAAAACCAGCACGAATGTGGTGGCGTTCCTCGGTGGCACGGGCAAAGAGGTGCCGGAAGTTTACAAGCAGGCATCACCCATCACACATGTACGTAAAGGCGTGCCACCGACCATCTTCATCGAGGGTGAGAAGGACACGCTGAAGATCGGCCGCGCCGAGATGCAAGAAAAGTTTCGTGCGTTAGGTATCGAAACGGAGGTCTATACGCTGAAGCATGCCCCTCACCCTTACTGGATGAGTGAACCGTGGGTGAGCGAGACGGTGGAGATTGCCGACAAGTTCTTCAAGAAACACTTGGGCGTGCCGAAGCACTAAAGCCCAGTCTCACTCTAATACCTTCAGGCAAATGTAACGGAGTCTCAACGACAAGAGAGAGGTCTTCCCCGTCGCCGTCAAGGAGGTGGGGATGGAGAATCCCGCTGAGGAAACGTACGACTGGGGAAAACCTCTATCAACGTTCCTACTCCTTTTCCAGTAGGATGCAACTGAAAAAGGGAACATCCGTTCTCCGGTCACTTCAGGGTCTTGAGATAGAGTATCAGCGCCTCGATCTGGGCGTCGGTGATAACCCCTTCGTAGCTGGGCATGCCGGCATCAGATTTCTCAAATCCCTTCACAAATTTGGCGGCTGGATCCTTGATGGATTCACGAAGATAAGCCTCATCGGCCAGGACTTTGCCTTTGTTCTTACCCCCGATTTCCCGTTGGCTGCCAAAGACGCCCTTCCAAGTCGGGCCGACCTTGCCCAACGTCGTGCCGTCCGTGGAGTGACAGGCCACGCAGCCCATCAATTCACTCAAGCGAGCCCCCTCTTCAACCGTCACCGGGGTCGCCTCAGCTGCGGCCATAGCTCGTGGCGTCAGGTCCACTGTCAAGGCTTCAAACCCCTCCGCGACGGGATTGAACGGTGTCAGTTCATAAGGTGTGAAGTAAGCGTTATTCGCAAAGGTCGCTCTGCCCTGAATCGCCAATCCCCACCCTAACCGCATCTGCATCACCGGCTTCATATCCGGGACACCGATAAACACGCTCTTGGCATCCATGGCCAGATAAACACTGCTTGGAGCGATCGGGTCTGTGCCCTTGGAACCATCCAGCTTGAAGTGCGGTGAACCATAACTGGCGGTCCGCTTGTAATTCCAACGCTCCAGTGAATAGCTCGCCAGGTTCGTCGCTTGGGAGGCATCCAAAGGCACGTCGAAACGCAACAATATTCCCTTATCCATGGGAACGATCTCACGCGGCAAGGGGCTGGGCGCACCAGTATAGCGGACCCGCATCAGACCGCTGATATTTGTCGAGGTCGAACCCCATATCTGCATACCGGTGACATAAAGCTGGCCATCCTTCGGACTCACCGCACCATTGATAGGGGCGAAACCCAGATCTCGCGTTAGACTGATCACGGCAGCTTGCGGACGTGATCCACGCTCATTCATCCGCACGAGAAACAACTCCGGCCGATTGTATCCGATATGGATCATCGCATCAGTCAACAAACCCATCTTGGCGTCCGTAAGCCACACTTGCCCCACGGCGGAGGAATTCACTGGATGCGGTATCCAAGTCAAAGGCTCAGCTATGGGCGCAGGATATTTTTCCTTGGGCAGTAAGCCGCTTAAGTACCCATGATATTCATTCCCTTTAAGAATATGAATAGGAGTGGCTGGCACATAATTTCCCTGCTGATCACTCACGGTAACCATGCCCGTCTTGGGATGGATACCGATGAACGGCTCACGGAAACCCCAGCCCAATACTTCGAACGATTTTCCATCCGCTGCGATGCGCAAGACCGAGCCATTGTATTTGCCGATCGTCGTCCCCTGCTGCCCGCCCTTGGAGATGACGAAGGAGCCATCCGGCGCGGTTTTGACGCCAGCGGCGAATTCACGTGTCTCGGCGGTCTGGGCATAAAGATTACAAAACATCTCATGAATATCCGCTTCGCCGGTCAGGTCGGAATCCACCAACCGCCAGAGACCGTTGCGGTCATTCACGAAAACCTCATCCTTGCGAATGGCGAGGCCGAGGGGCTCATGAAAACCGGTAGCGAAACGTTTCCATGTCACGGCCTTCATATCGCCGCCGAGACCGGAGGCGATCCACACATCGCCGTCAAACGTCACCAAAGCCGCACGGCCATCGGTGAAGAACGCGATGTCAGCGAAGCGGATATTACGCTTCCAAGGATTCTCATCAGGGATGGCGATCTCATCCAGCACATAGGCCTCTTTGGAAGAGGACAATCTCGCCTTGGTAGTCACTGTTTGCGGCCAGCGAAGTGAAGGCGGAGCCTGTTCCATCTGCACCTTCCACGTCTTAGGATTCTCCGCTTCTCCTATAACCAGATGAAATGACAAGGGAGCAGAGGCTGTTTTGACTTGTAGCCTGATAATACCGTCGGTCCCGGTAATCCACTCGACCGCGCCATTATCTACCGCAGCTATTGCCGGGCTCTTGAGACGCCCTACGACCAGCCATAAATCCTGACCCGCAGGGCTGATACGAAAACTACGCTGAAACATGGCCTTCCCGCCAACGACCCGGGCTGAAACCCGCTCATGCACGAGGGCTTTCCCTACTGTGTATTCGAGCATCACTCCCCCGTCTTTAACCAATCGTAGAGCCTTAAACTGGCCCTGCTGCGGATCAATCGGGCCACGGCCCAATTCCTTCACATCCGGGGCCGGTGGACGAGGATCGGAGAGAGAGACGTCTTTGCCTAATTGCCAGCCAGGGTAAAGCCCGTTTGCCAGCCATACAGTACCGTTCGGTTCCGGCAGCTTCTTCTGCCCTTCCGGCACCTTATAGCCAGCAAGATGATATGAACCATAAGACATCGCGACGGAAGTCACGTCTGCACCTTGCCAGAAGGCCGAAATCCGCAGCAGGTCCGTATCAAAGCAGGCCCAGCAATCGTTGCCGAGGTTCAGAATGATTCCACGCGGCGTGAGATTATCGGCAGGCCAACCTTCCCCAATCTTACGCGCTTCCAGCACGGAGGAAAAGAAAGGGAAATCCTTTTCGACAAAATCACCCCATGGCGATTTGACCTTGGCCTCGGCCGCCGATGAACTGGTTGCGGTCCACATCAACACCAACGCCGTAAACAGCGCACTTGCTTGCTTAATGCTCGATTTAATCATGGAAACTGATCAGGACTTTACCAAAGATGACGCTCGCTTGCACCACTTGTTTGGTGGACGCGCTCAGAGGGTTTTCTTTCAATAATATTCAGCCTTGGTCATTACCCGGTGACCGGGCAATTTAAGTCCCATGCCTCGCGAATCATTCGCCGCCCGACACGCCCGCGCCCAGCAGATCATTGCCGGGCTGGATAAGCTTTATCCCGATGCCTATTGCGAGCTGAACAATTCCAACCCGCTGGAACTACTCATCGCCACTATCCTCTCCGCGCAGTGCACGGACAAACAGGTGAACATCGTCACGGAGAAACTCTTTCAGAAATATCACACCGCCCAAGAATACGCCGCAGCCGATCCCGATGAGTTCGCCAACGACATCCGCCGCATCGGCCTTTATCGCGCCAAGGCCAAGAACATCCAATCCACCTGCCGAAAACTGCTGGAACGTCATGGCGGTCAGGTCCCGCAGACGATGGAAGAACTCACCGCTTTGGATGGTGTGGGCCGCAAGACGGCGAATGTCGTCCTCGGCAATGCTTTCAACATCAATGTCGGTGTCGTGGTAGACACCCATGTAGGAAGACTCTCAAACCGCCTCGGGCTAACCAAGGAAGCAGACCCTAAGAAAATCGAGCAGGATCTCATGAAGCTCGTGCCGCAGAACGATTGGACCCGGTTCAGCCATCAACTGATCTTCCATGGCCGTCGCTGCTGTTCAGCTCGCAGTCCAGATTGCGCGAACTGTGAACTTAGTTCGCTCTGTCCCAGCTCAGGCAAAATTTGAGCCTCCTAGTTTACAGTTGGAATTATTTAAAAATGCGGCCCGTGATAACCATCCAGATCGCCGCAAAAAGCAGCAGATACCCTACGATGACCACCGGCAAGCTAAGCTTCCTTGGTGGAGGACCGGGAGGCAACCCCAGACGCCGTTCCACCTCTGATTTGGCCTCTCCCATGTCTTTGATGGATTTGCGTTCCATGTAAAAGATGGTGGCCCCAATCAGTTTCTTGTCTTCGTATACCCTGCACAAATCATCATTAAGCAACTTATCCGCCGCAATCTGGGCAAAAGGATGATTACATTTCGGGCAACTGGGTGCTCGGTCCGAAACCTCAGCTCCGCAATCAGGGCATTTCATCAATGGCATACTTTTGATTCCTCCATGGTCTAAACGCACGCAATAATTTCCTCATACTTCAATAAAATCAATCTCCCGTTCATAAAGTTGATCCTTTATGAAAAGTTCATTCCATTTTGGAAAATCCAGATGCATCAAACTCAGTGTGTGTTAAATTCCTGTAGTTGTGATGAGCTCAATACTCTGCTTTGGCGAAATCCTCTGGGACTGCCTGCCCCACGGCTTGTTCCTCGGTGGAGCTCCTTTCAATGTCGCCTACCATCTCAAGCAGCTTGGCCATGAACCGCTCATGCTTTCCTCAGTGGGAGATGATTGGCTGGGCACCCAGACCCTCAAACGCATCCGGGCCCGTGGCCTCTCTGATAAGCATATCCAGGTGCACCGTGAATTGCCCACCGGCACGGTCGATGTCGTGGTCGATGCATCGGGAAATGCCACCTATGAATTCGCCGATCCCACAGCTTGGGATCGTCTGCCGGATACAGAAGCCGTGCTTGAAAGCGCGCAGAAATGTCAGGCCTTGGTTTTCGGCTCACTCGCTCTTCGCCACAAGGAGAACCGCGCCCTGCTCTACAAGCTGCTCGCCCAAAGACACTGGCTGAGTGTCTTTGACGTCAATCTTCGCCCACCCTACGACGATGTCCCACTGGCCCTTGAGCTTGCGCAGCATGCTGATGTTCTCAAACTGAATGCCAGTGAACTATTGCGGCTCACCAACCACGTACCCGTCCCTGACGTGGATAAAGATGAAAAGTTGATCCGCGAAATGCTCACCATCCTTGAAACAGAGACTGGCTGCCGGAATATCTGTGTCACTCGAGGCAGTTACGGTGCCTTCTCGCTACGTGAAGGCCATCTGAGCTCCGCTGATGCTCCCGCGGTCACAGTCCGGGATACCATCGGAGCTGGCGATGCCTTTACTGCTGCTTTCGTCTCCGGCCTGCTCTCCCCGGTAGAAGCCCATGAACAGGGTGCACTCCTCAAGCGTGCTTGCGTTTTGGGCGCCTTTGTCGCCAGTCATGACGGAGCACAGCCCCAGTATGACCAGCAAAAGGTCTTTGCCAGCCTCTGATATTAACTGGTAACCTCAGCACCAGTTCAGCACGTCAATTAAGGCGGACCCGCACGTTGAGTCACCTCGTGGATTGGTCTGCTCCGACTTAGAAAACAGAATACTTATGCGAGTTAATAAACTTCTGCTGTGGATTTTCTTCGCGTCCTTGTCTGCGCTAACCTTTACGGCGCGTGCCGCCAGTTCTCAGCCGCCGAATATCGTCGCCATCATCTCGGATGATCAGGCTTGGGGTGACTACTCTTTCATGGGGCATCCACAAATCAAGACACCCAATCTCGACAAGCTCGCGGCTGAGAGCCTGACCTTCACCCGGGGCTATGTGCCATCCAGTCTGTGCTGCCCCAGTCTCGCCTCGATGATCACCGGGCTCTACCCCCATCAGCACAAAGTCACCAGCAACGATCCGCCCATCCCGAAGGGCATGAGTAATCGCGATTTCCAAAAATCCCCGCAATTCGATCAAGGGCGCGAGATCATGTCCCAATATATCGAGAACGTCCCCACCATCCCGCGAGCCTTGCAGCAAAAGGGCTATCTTAGTCTGCAGACGGGTAAATGGTGGCAGAAACATTATAGCCACGGCGGCTTCACCCATGGCATGACCCAAGGCGGACGCCATGGCGATGTCGGCTTGGATATCGGGCGCAAGACGATGAAGCCCATTTATGACTTCATCGATACATCCAAGAAAGAGCAGAAGCCGTTCTTCATCTGGTATGCGCCGATGATGCCGCATACTCCGCATACACCACCGGACCGGCTGTTGAACAAATATAAGGATAAGACGCCTTCCCTGACGGTTGCGAAGTATTGGGCCATGGTGGAATGGTTCGATGAAACCTGTGGTGACCTCCTCGGCTACCTAGACAAAAATGGACTCGCTGAGAACACCATCGTCGTTTACTTCGCCGATAATGGCTGGATCCAAGACCCTAACGCGCCGCGTTACGCCGAGCGTTCCAAGCAATCACAGTATGATGGTGGCCTGCGCACCCCCATCATGATCCGCTGGCCCGGCAAAGTGAAACCACAGATCAGCGATGAACTCGCCATGTCCACCGATATCATGCCTACCTTGCTGAATGCCGCCGGCCTCAAGCCCTCCAAAGAGATGCAGGGCATCGACCTGCTCGACAGCAAAGCGGTGAAGGCGCGAAAAGCCATCTATGGCGAGATTTTCACACATAATTCAGCGGATCTGGCGAAGCCCGCTGCCAGCCTACGCTGGCGCTGGATGATCGAGGGTGATTGGAAACTCATCATCCCCGCACCGCAGAATGAACCCACCGCAAAAGTCGAACTCTACAATCTGAAGAAAGACCCCAACGAAGAGACTGACTTGGCAGCGAAGGACGACAAACGTGTCACCGCGCTGACGAAGAAACTGGATGCATGGTGGCCGGGGAAATAAGCTTGATTCAACCTCCTCTCCCAAGACCGGGAGAGGAGCATTTTCAAGCCGGGATAGCCTCTCCACCCGTCGCCAACTGCATCACCGCCTCTTCGCTCAGCTCATCCCGTTTCAATTCACCCGTGATGCGTCCCTCGTGCATCACCAGCACGCGATCGGACATGCCCAGCACTTCCTCCATATCGCTGGAGACAAATAGGATCGCCATGCCTTTCGCAGCCAGTTCCTCCATCAGGCTGTAAATCTCTGCCTTCGCCCCGATGTCGATGCCCCGGGTAGGCTCATCCAACAGCAAAACCTTGGGGTTCATCGCCAGCCACTTGCCCAGCACAACCTTTTGCTGATTACCGCCGGAGAGGAACTGCACCAGTTGCTGGTCGCTTGGCGTCTTTACGCGCATCCGCTCGACCATCTCCTTGCTAATCTCGTCCTCTTTCGCGCGGTTCAGAAAACCGTTCTTCTGATCACGACGCAGACTAGCCAAGCTCATATTTTCCCGCACTGCCATCTCCAAAATCACTCCCTGCTGCTTCCGATCCTCCGGCACCAGCGCCAATCCGGCAGCGATAGCCGCTACAGGAGAACGGGCCAAAACTTCTTGGCCACCAACCTTCATCGAACCACCCAAAGCCGGTGTGACTCCGAGTAGTGTCAGCAGCAACTCTGTGCGTCCAGCTCCGACCAACCCCGCCATACCGACGATCTCCCCTGCTCGCAGTGACAGTGCCAGCTCATGCTTCGGATGCACTGGGGTCCGCAATCCGCTCACCTCCAAGACAACCTCACCGGGTGCGTGCGGTTGATGGGGGTAATACTGTGAGAGCTCCCGTCCCACCATCAGCTTCACCATCGCATCGTGTGTGATATCCGCCGTGGCGAGTTCACCCGCATTCTCACCATCGCGCAGCACCACCACGCGATGCGCCACCGTGCGCACTTCGCTCAAGCGGTGAGAGATGTAAACGATACTCACCCCGCGACTGCTCAAGTCTTGAATGACTTTAAAAAGTTGTTCCGTCTCCTTTTGCGTCAGACTGGAAGTCGGTTCATCCATGATGAGCACACGCGCATTCACAGATAAGGCTTTCGCGATCTCCACCATCTGTTGATGCCCGATGGTCAAGTCGCGCACCAATGTGGTTGGCGGAATGTCCAGGCCAACCATATCGAGGAACTGCTTCGCCGCGGAGCCTTGCCGCGCCTTGTCGATGAATCCCAGTTTGCGCGGTTCACGGCCGAGAAAGATGTTCGCCGCCACATCCAGATTGTCCGCCAGGTTCAACTCCTGATGGATGAGTGCGATGCCATGCCGCAATGCTGCCTCCACTGAACCGATCACCACGGGCTTGCCATCCAGCAGTAACTCGCCGGAATCCTGACTCTGCACACCCGCCAAAATCTTCATGAGCGTGCTCTTGCCCGCCCCATTTTCCCCCAGCACCGCCAACACTTCGCCTTTGGCCAGCGTCAGACTGACATTGTGCAACGCCCGCACGCCTGGAAAGCGTTTGCAGACGTTCTTAACGGCCAAGAGACTCGTCTTTTTTTCGTCCATCACTTCTTCCACAACTCCTTCCAAGCTGCCAGTGTTTGCTCCACCAGCACCTGCCCGCCTTCTGGTCCCACGCGGCTGCTCTGGATGACGGCGCTATAACCGCCGCCCAATACTGCCCGCTTGGATGGCAGATAACCGCCCGAACCGGCCAACTGGATGACAAATGTCTGGATGCCCGGGCTGCGCGCCTTCATCTGCACACCGTAATCCGTGAACAACTCGAAAGGGTTCGATGCGATGGCCACATCGCCTAAGCGAAGCGCGTGCAATTCCATCTGAAACATACCCTCCTTCTTCTCCATCTGAGCCGCATGCCGTGCCACCACGCTTTGATTCCATCGGTAATTCCACAGCTGCGCTGGATCTTTCGAAAACTTCTCCGCCTCGCGTTCCGCCAAATCCACCTCAGCCTGCGTCACCTGACGCCATGGCAAGTCCAGCGTCTGCACCATATGGCGCAATTTCACATCTTGCCGGATGTCCTTCTTGGCACCTTCATAGGCTTCCTCCCAAGCATTCACGATACGCCGGCCGATTTCATCGAGACGCGAAATATTCCCGCGAAGCTTCCGCATCCGCTCATCTGCCGCCGTGCCATACATCAACCGGGTGGTCACATCGCCACCGGCACCATTCCAGGCGATCACCTGCAAATCCTGTCCATGCCGCTCACGCAATCGCTCCCGGACCGGATGCCAGTAATCCGCATTGATGCTCGTGCGTCCGCCAACTTCCTGCGCCGGACAGGGCACATTGATCGCCGTGGCAATGAGCTTGTCCGAGGCATTCCAAAAGAAGAGGACATCGACGTTATGATCTTCATAACCCTCGATTCCCCGGAACTTGGCATCCGTCGTTTTTCCATACATCACCGCTGTCCCATCCGCATAGACCGCGCGACGGTTCTGCGCGATGACCGCTTGGGCCTGCCCCCAGGCAACCTTACCCCGCTGACGGTTTTGCCAGGCTGTCATAATCGCTTCAGCCACCTTGGCCGTCATCCAGTCCGCATAAGCTCCCGGTTGCTGGATACCCGTTTTCGGCAGGTCATATTTTCCATCTTGCGTCACCGGGGCGGTATGCGTGTGCGTTGCGCTGAGAAACACCTTGTTCAAATCGAAATCCGCTTTCTTAGCCCTCAATTGCTCCCTCACCTTTTCCAAAATCCCCTCTCGGATCGCCACCAGATCACAAGACACGATGATGGCTTCTTCCACTTTCTGCCCGCCTTCCCGTGACTCCAAAAACAACACTGATGCTGTGATAGGGGTCTCAGGCTTTTTGGAGATGCGGGCATTTCGTTGCCCGTCCAAAGCCACCGGTTCAACAGGCGTGATATCCACCGCGCTGGTCCCAATCCACAAATCAGCGGCGCTGGAAGAAAGTGTAGTTAATATCATCAGGCATAGCGTCACCATGCCCACCCCACCCATTTTTTGTATACTATGCAGGTTCATGCGAAAATCATTCATCCCCTTTCTTCCGTCCTTTGCCCTTAGCCAGTTCAGCCGCGCGCGCCGGATCGTAATTCGGGTTCGGCACGGGCATCTGGGCATTGACTTTCTTGCGCCAATCGGCGAGAGAATTTTTCATCTCCTTCACCCGCGCAGGCTCCTTCATAGCGAGATCCTTAGCCTCAGCCAGATCATCCTTCAGGTTATATAACTCCACAGAATCGTTTTCGTAGAACTCGATGAGCTTCCAGTCACCTCGACGGATGGCGCTGGCGGGCGTGCTGTGATGATAATGCGGCAGATGCCAGAAAAGTGTGTCGCGCGACAAAGCTGTCGTAGGGTTCTTGAATTGAGCGGCCAGACTTACGCCATCTTGCGGTTGTTTCGCCGCGGTCGCACCGGAGAGTTCCAGCAAGGTCGGATACACATCCATTGTAATGCCCGGGATATCGCATTGTGTCCCGGCAGGAATCCGCCCAGGCCAACGAGCGATGGCGGGAATTCTGATACCGCCCTCATAGAGCGTCCCCTTCTCCCCGTTTAGTGGTTTATTGGAAGTCACGATGCGGCCACTCTGCTCGTGCTCCAGTCCACCATTGTCAGAGAGAAACCAGATCAAGGTATTCTCCGCGATACCCGCCTTGTCCACTGCTTCGACGATCCGGCCCACGCTTTGGTCCAGTTCCTCCAGCAGACCCGCATACTCCGGGCGGCTGGGATAGCCCGCCATCGGTTGCTTGGACTTATACTTCGCCAGTAGTTCCGGCGTGGTGGAGAGCGGGATGTGAACCGCGTAGTGCGAGACTTGCATCAGGAATGGTTTGTCTTTGTGGCCCTCAATGAAGGCGACTCCTTTGTCCGTCAAAAACTCTGCAGTGCGCTTGCCATCCGCTTTGGCATCGATCCTGGCTGTCACCGTGTGCCCCTGCATCTCGAGTGCAGTCTCCCAACCTTGATCGCTGGGGCTGAAACCGTTCCCGCCCAAATGCCACTTACCAAAATAGCCGGTCGCGTAACCCGCACTGCGTAAGCGTTCCGCGAAGGTCTCCACTTCCAAGGGCAGATAGAGGGGCACGACCGGATCGGTCAGCTTGGCGTAAGGGCGCTGATGCCCCGGGATATGCTGGGTGATGCCGAACCGGGCTTGATCCTGTCCGGACATCAAGTTTGCCCGCGTAGGTGAACAAACCGGCCCAGCATAGAATTGCGTGAAGCGCATCCCCTGCCGGGCCAGTCGGTCGATATTCGGCGTCTCATTGAAGGTGTTGCCGTAACACCCCGTATCCCGCCAGCCCAAGTCATCCGCGAGTATGATGATGATGTTCGGCCGGGCAGCGGCAAAGAGCGAGGCCGCTCCCAGAACACCGCAGATCATCACCAAGATTACCATCGCCCGTTGCCACTCAGTCCGCTGGAAACTGGTTTTCATGGATCAGTCAGATTAGGTGCCCACATCCCCTCCCGGATCTCGGGAGTCTTGCCGTTGGGCGGAAGCGAAGTCTTTACCGCTTCCTGCATCTGCTTGGACAGCTGTGCCATCGTGGCAGCGTGCTCTGGCAGACTGGCGAGGTTGGTCAATTCTTGGGGGTCTTTGTCGTGATCGTAGAGTTCCTTGCCCTGCTTGCCTTCGTCCCATTCGGTGTAGCGCCAGCGCGGAGTCCGTAAGGTGTAGCCGAAGAACTGGTTTGCCCGGCCGCCGCGCGACACTTGTGTCAGCGCCCAGCCGCGTCCTTTCGTGTTCACATCCTTCAACATCGGTACTAGGCTCTGCCCTTGCAGATTGGACGGAGCTTTCACACCGGCCAGTTCCGTGAGTGTGGGATAAAGGTCCAACTGGCTCACCGGTGTCTTCACGACTGCCCCTTTCGGCGACACGCCCGGCGCGACCATGAGCAAAGGCACATGCGTGCTGCCTTCGAAAAGACTCATCTTCTGCCACAAGCCATGCTCGCCCATGTGATAGCCATGGTCACTGGTGAACACGATGATCGTGTTATCCGCCAGCCCCAACCGGTCCAATGCGCTGATGACTTTGCCCACTTGAGCATCCATGAAACTGATACTGGCGTAATAGCCCTGCAAGGCTTGGCGACGCAGGTCATCCGTCAGCTTGTCCTGTTCTTTCTTGTAACTGCCCAATGCTGCTGGCGGCAGATCGGCCTGATCTTCCTTCACCCCTTGCACCACGGGCATCTCTTTTTCCGGATACCAGCCGTAGTAAGGCACCTTGGGGGCTACGTATGGCGTGTGCGGACGGAAGAATCCTACGGCAAGGAAGAATGGTTCATCCTTTTTCTTCGCGCACCGTTCCAGCACCCACTCGGCATCATCGGCGATTTTGCCATCGGTATGGTGGGCATCGCTCTTAGGCGAGGCATACCAGCTCAATGTCCCACCGAACTGTCCCGGCGTGAGCGTGGTTATCATCGGTTCTTCTTCCAAACGATCCACACCTGCCGGATTCATCTCCACTTCCCATGAGCCCGGATCGTCATGCCCATCGGTGCCGATGGATTTGGGGACATTGTAGTGATACATCTTCCCGATCCGCACCGCCAGATAACCCGCCCTACGAAAAGCCTGCGGCAGGCTGATATGGCTGGGAATAGTCTGCCGGAATATCTGCGAATTGGACTGGATGCCCGTGCTATTCGGATACAGGCCGGTGAGGAAAGAGTTCCGGCTGGGGCCACACAGTGGATAGGTGCAATAGGCTTTTTCAAACCGCACACCGCGTGCCGCCAGTTTGTCGATGTTCGGCGTCTTCGCCCGCGGATCACCGTAGCAGCCCAGATAGGTGTTCAGGTCATCCGAAACGATGAACAGCACGTTCGGCTTTTTCGCCGAAGCGGCCTCAGTCATTCCGTTCCAACCCAAGATGGCCACCAAGGCGACCAGTGTCAGCAGGCGATATTTCATAGTCTTTCCTTGTGAGTCGTTCTTGTTAATCCAGCAATGTCAGCGTCACCCGCCGCACGTCCATCACATGTTTACCGGGGATATCCAACGCCTTGAGTGTCAGCGGACCGACACCCTTCTTCAGCGTGATTGTACCAAGCTTCAAGTTATGGAACTCTTTCATCTGCGATTCCGCCGGTGGACGGGCAATGGTGTCTTGATTCGTGAAGAGCGGCGGATCCCAACCGGGCGCTACCTTTCCGGTCAATCGATTCCCCATGAAGCTCAATTCGACTGTGGAGCCTGCATCCGCCACTGGGCAGGTGTAATCGACGGTCACGGCATACTTGCCGGTCGTGTGCACATCCAGCAGCCAGACCATGCTGTCTTCCTTGGAGGTCCAGTTCACGAAGTAAGAGGAATTCGGGGCGCTGCTACTGCGTTTCACACCACCTTCGGGATCGCCATCGCGGGCCGGAAGCATGGTGATGGGGAATTCTTTGTAGCCCACAGTGAGTGGCCGTGCATCCACGGCATTGCCTCCCTTGGCTTTGCCCTTCGCCTTGGCGGCAGGATCGGGTTTGCCGAACATCTCCACCCGCCAGTCCTTCACAGCGGACGTCAGCTCAGCAGCTTTGGCTCCGGCTTGGTCATTGATGGCTTTCGTCTGACCCGGGTCTTTCTGCATGTCGTATAGTTTGCCCTGATCATCCAGCCGATATTGCTGCGTGCGCACACTGACGCGACCAGCCCAGGTAGAGAAGATCATACGGTCAGACCAATCGGTCTTTTGCTTCAGCAACAACGGGCTCAGGTCGCGCCCGTCCAAAGGCAGGTTGCCGACGCGTTGAATACCAGCCAGAGAGGTCAGCGTAGGCAGCAAATCGATCGCGCCACCGATCTCTTTCACCGTATGACCAGCTGGCAGCTTGGCTGGCCAACGCATGTAAAAGGTCGAACGCACCCCGCCCTCATCCGTGCTGCCTTTCTTGCCGCGCATACCGCCCGTCCAGCGCCAGGTGTTCGGTCCGTTGTCCGAGAAATAGACCACGATGGTGTTCTCGGCCAACCCAAGCGTCTTCAACTTGTTCAGGATGCGGCCCACGTTCCAATCCTGGTTCTCCACCATGGCCAGCACGCAACGTGTCTGGTCTGGCTCTTCCTTGGAAGGATCGGTAGCCGGTTGTTTGATGGCCATGTCCTTGAGGCGATTCCAATACTCCTGCGGCACCGCAAAAGGTGAATGCGGCGTGGTGAACGGCACATAGCAGAGGAACGGCTTGTCTTTGTTCCGCTCGATGAAGCCGAGCGCCTTGTCCGTCAGGATGTCCACGATGAATCCTTTTTCACGGACCATCTTGCCGTTGTCCTCGATTTCCGGATCGAAATACTCGCCCCAATGCCCGGAGGTGTGTCCAAAATATTCATCAAAGCCACGGGCCATAGGATGATATGGCCATTGGCTGCCGTTATGCCATTTGCCGAAGGCACCCGTCGCATATCTCGCCGCCTTGAAAGCATCCGCTACTGTCCTCTCCGTGAGGTCGAGGCGCTCTTGGCCGGTGGAAACACCTTTCACGCCTCCGCGGGGATGATAGCGACCGGTCAGAAACTCCGCGCGCGTGGGTGAACACACGGGACAGACGTAGAACCGGTCCATCGTCACGCCATCCTTCGCGATAGAGTCGATGTTTGGTGTGTGGACCTGACTGTTGCCGTTCTGGCTGTAATCTCCCCAGCCCGCATCATCCGCCAGCAACACGACGATGTTCGGTTTCCCTGCGGCCATGGCCGTCGATGCCCAAATACCGATGGCAGCCAGCCAGCAAAACAATCTCAATACTTGTTTCATAGATCAGATACTCCCTTACTTCTTTTTCTTTTTAGCGGGTGTGTCATCCACCACCGGGCCTGCCATCGGGGCCGTCTCGAAGAACTTGCCGTCATCGATCAAGCGCGGATCGCCGGTGCGTTTCAGTTCGCCCATCAGGCGTTCCTCGAGCAATGCCCGCACGCCGGTGTATTCCGGGTCGGAAGCAAGGTTCTTCGTCTGGAACGGATCCTTCTTCAGATCATACAGCTCTTCACGTGGACGCTTGCCATAGACCCATTGGAAGAACTCCTTCCATTTCGGATCATTCCGTACGCTCACCAGCCAGGCCTTCGTCGGGCCCGCATCTTCATCTGGCAAGGTGACCCG
>JAURFH010000065.1:0-16816 GCA_030834415.1 Verrucomicrobiota bacterium
ACGCTCATGCGCGAGAGCGTCGTGCAGCAATCCTCGCTCTTTGTCGTCGCCACCATCCGTGAAGTCAGCGGCCGCACCGGCCATCTCACGCTCCTCGGCATGGCCACGCATATCAAGATCGAGTGGCTCACCGAGACGTTCCCCGAGCAGTTACTCACCAAGGTCGAGCATCTCTACGACCGTGGCCACAAGCGCGTCGCCGCGGTGAAGCTTGTGCGCTTCCATGACCTCGTCATTCATCATGAGCATCAGCGCGAGGTCGAGCCCGAAGCGTCTGGTCGCTGCCTCGCCGAAGCCGCCCGCAAGAACTGGTTTGAACTGCCGCTCTTCAATCACGAGATCAAACAACTGATCAATCGCGTGAACCTGATCTGCAACATCCAGCCCGAGTTGGAGCTGAAACCTTTCGATGAAGCCGCCATCATCGCGTGTCTCACCGAGGCCTTCAATGGCCAGACCCTCGCGAAAGAAGCCCAAGCCACCAATCTCAAGGCCGCTTTCCTGAAGCACTTGCCAAAAGGTCAATGGGATTGGCTCAACGAACTCGCACCCGCCACCATGCCTTGGGGCGAAGGCAAACCCGTCAAACTTCAATACGTGGAGGATGACGACAAGAACACCGAGTGGCCCATCCTGCCCGAAGTGCAGGTGAAGATCACCGACTGCTTCACGCTCAAGGAACACCCGCGCCTTAGCGAAGGCCGCATTCCCGTGCGTCTCTGGGTCTGCGCACCGGATGGCAAACGCCTTGGCTCCACCATCGATTGGGCAAACTTCCGCGCGAAGGAATACCCTAAGCTGAAGCCCGCCTTGCAGAAAAAATTCAGCAGTCTGCTCTGGCCTTAGTTAGCCGCCCGATTTGGCCGGTTCATCCAGAAACTCGAGCTGTTGCAACAGCTCCGTCTTGATGAGCACTTCGCCGATGCCGGGCAGCACGACGGTGGCCTGCCCATCCTTCCAAGAGCGCAGCACAAATGTGATCACGCCACCGTTAGCCAGTTTGGCGCGGGCAAGCCGTCCGTTTGACACCGGCGCTGTGGCCGGCACCTTCACCGGGCTGAACTCGATCCGTTGCACCCGCTTCAGGCCGACCTTGAACGGTGTCTGACCAGTAAGCAGTTGCAGCTCGGCCGGATCATAGCTCTCCAGTTTGCCTACCAGCTTTTCACCAGACACCGTGATCACGGCTTCATCCGGTCCTACGTGGGCCGTGGGGCTCACTTCGTCCAATCGCCCATCCCACTCACGTACCCGCAGGTTGCTCATCTGGATGCTGCCCTGACCCTGATGCACGAACCGCACTCCACTGCCTTGCGCCGCCGGCACACCGGAAGACCATTCCTTCACCAGCACGCCATCGATCAACAGCGTCAACACTCTACGTTCCTTGCTCGCATGGATCGTGATGTGCGCCTCGTTCTTTTGCCCCAAGATAGGCGCGATGATTTGCCCCAGGTTTCGCAAGGGCTCCGGCTGGCTTACATACAACAGGTTCACCGAATGCGTGTTGATCTGCAGGCTGTAAAAAGCCGCGAATGGTGGCTCATCCTCTTTCGCGCGCAAACTGATCGGCGTCAGGGAATCGGTGTAAACGGCGATCGCAAGATTCAACGTGCCGCGCCACGACACATCGAACTCCATCGTCACCTGATCCGGCAATTTCAAGTCACGCGCCACGGAGGCCGACTTCGTGGCCACGAACGCCCCCGGTTGATAGCTCCAATAACCCGCATCCTCACCCGCACTGGTCACATCGGCAAAAGTCCAGCCGTTCGTGCCCGTGATGCCATCGAACACTGTCTTCAGATCGGCCGACTGGGGGGAGATGGAGCGCAATAGCTCTCGGGGAATCGTGATTGGACCGGCGCAAACGGAATCAAATTTCAGGGCATTCGTTTCCAGTGCCACGATATTGCCGTCCAGCGTATCTCCGTTTGCCAGTCGCAAGCGCGCCGGCATCGTCCCGCTCACCGCCACGGATTTCACCGGTCCCAATTCGATGGTCTGCACCTTGGCCGCTTCAAATCGCATCGTCCCGATGCTGTCACTGCGCGTCCAGCCCAGTCCGCTGCCGGGATCAAACGAGACCATCTTGCCGCGCAAGACATCCCCGTTCTTCAGCGTCAGCAGATTCGGCTCCATCACCACCTCCGCCGCCTGCAAAGCAGCGCCCATCCACACCATCGCAACGCACAAAAGCGCACCAACCTTCCAAGACACGCTCTTTCCCTTTCGACGTTGGACGTTGAACGTTGGATGTTGGACGTTTTCCAGTTTCTGTTCCCGGCTATGTAACTGAGCGCGCATCATCATTCATCCACCCAAGGATTGTCCTTCCGCAAAAATCCGCTCTCCTCTAGTTCCTGCGCCCGGTTCAGATTGAATTGCAGACGCCTCACCCAGGCCGTCTTCAGTGACACTCTGCCGAAATTCCGGTTCTGGCCCGACACCTCATCCTGACTCCACTTGTCGATGGTGAATGTCACACTACCGCCACCGGCAAAGACTGCCCGCACCTCACCCGCCAGCACATTCGTCATCGGCTGACCCGGCCGCATATAGATGTCCGTGATACGCTCCACCGGTATCTTCAAGGTAGTGAAATCCGTTTTCACATTGGCCTTACCCTCCTGCACACCCTGCAGCTCACCTTCCGCCTGATCGCTGTTCACCAGATAGAGCACCTGCACGCCCTCCGGCTTGGCTTCCGGCATCTGCGCCTCATCCCGACCATCCCACTCCGCCACACGCACATTGGTCAGCCGCATCATCGGCCCCATGCGCTGGGAGAAGAAACAGATGCCCGTGCCCTTGGCCACAAAGCCACCCTGATCTCGCCATTGCGTGATGAACTCACCGTCCACATATAACGCGATGGTCGCCGTGTCACGATTCACCCGGAATTCCATCCGCGCCTTGTTGCGCTCACGCATCGAGTTTACTTGCGCCTGCCCGATATGCGTCGTGCCCACCCCGGATTGCACCCGCTGCACATTCACATAACCCGAGCCTATGTAGAACATGTAGGAGGATGCCCCGAAATCGAACCGCTCGATGGAATCCGTATAGATCGCCAACGCCAAGCTAAGTTGGCCCGTCCACGCGATATCGAATGAGATGCGCGCCTTGCCCGGCATGTTCACATCCCGCCCGAGCGAACCCACCGCCGTGGAAAAGAACGCCCCATCTTCATAACGCCAGATGTCCTTGCTCGGAGAGACCGCCCATCCGTCCGGACTCGATGGTCCTTCGTACGTCGGGATGAATCCCTTCCATAGGAAACGGATCGATTGCACCGCAGAACGTGGCGCCTTGAGCCGTCCGGCAAAGGCTGTATCCAGCTCCACCGTCTTCTCATCCATCTGCACCAGATTGCCGAATACTTCGTCGCCATTGTCGAACATCAGTCGGCAGGTCATGTTCTCCGCGACCGGCGGTTTCTCAGCCTTGCCGAATCGGACTTGCCGCAGATTATCCGTCTTCAATTGCAACGGTGTCGTCGCCGCCGGATGCTGCCACATCACCGATTTACCCGGCTCCAACCCACTTAACCCGCCATGCAAACTGGACCCATCCAACAACTGCAAGATGTCATCTCCGCGCGCCGTGACGCCAGCACTGCTAAGGCACAGCAGCGCGAGCAGAGAGCTCGCCCACATCTTCAGTGCTGATTTGATTTTCCGCTCACCGCTCATAGATCGGCAGATAACGATAGTTCAGAGCCAATGACAGCAAAGACGCCGCCGTGGAAAAAGTGTTCCCAAACTGGCCGCTCCAGCTCCCGTCCTCATTCTGCGTCGCGCCCAGTGTCTTGATGTTCTTACGATTCCACGCGTCCCATTCCGTAGGCGACGCGTGAAAATACGCCTGCGATGCATAATAAAGATAGTAATGAAAATAGTGCGCCTCACCCGGAGCCGTCTTCAAAAACTCGAACGCCTGATTGTAGGTCGGTGAATTCTTTGACTTCGCCAAGGAGAACACCAGGCAGCCGATCGCCGTGCGCGCCCCGTTCGGTCCCACAGCCGATGTGTAGCCGATGCCGCCTTCAGGCGTCTGACATTTCTTGAAATATTCCAAGGCTTTCTGGATCGCTTCTTCCGGCACCGACATCCCTGCATTCCGCGCTGCAAACAAGGCGACCACTTGCGCCCCGCTGACGGTCGTATCCGCATCCAGACTCTCCGGCGAGTAACGCCACGCACTAAAACTGTTCGCCTTTTGCGAGGAGATGATGAGATTTATCGCTTTCTCCATCGCGGGACCTATACGGTCATCATCGACCATCCCGTATGACTCGGCGAGCGCCAGCGTCGCGAACCCGTGATTATACATCGAACGCCCGATGTAGCCGGTCTCCTTGTTCATCTGGCTCAGGATGAAATCGAGTCCCCGACGGATGGCCACGCTATACGGCCCCACATTCGGATCATCCCCATGCGCCAACATCGCCACCACGGCCAGACCGCACACACCCGGCTCCCCGCCATAGGGTTGATCGATCCAGCGACCTTCCGGTGCTTGGTTCTTCACCAGATACTGCAAGCCCTTCACATAGATACCGTCCACCTCCGTCGCCGCCAGATCCGTCCGCTCGATGAACAGTTGCTGGGCATGCGCTGCCTGTGTGGCGAATAACGCCACGAGCAAAAACAAAATGTGTATCGGTTTCTTCAATCCAGTTTCTCGATCGCTTTGAAATAACTCTCCATCGCCTCGCGGAACTCCACCGGCACCGGCTGGGTCGTACCCGTGGTGCGACCGGTCGTCCGCGCGTTGTCACGATTGCCATGGTCATCACCTGTGGCGGCCTGGTTCGGTCGATCCGTATCGCCGCCGTTGCGGTTCATGCCGGGATTGCTGCCCGGCATCATGCCCATTTGCTGGGCTTGTTGCTGGGCGGCCATCTGCATGAGGAAAGCCATCTCCATCTCGCTCTGGGATTGGCCACTGCTCTGGTTCTGCTTTTTCTGCTGCTCGTTCAGGATGTTGATCATGTCCGAAAGGTTCTCCACCACCTTGAACTCAGTTTCCTGCGCCAAGGCATCCGTACGCGGCTTGTTCAGCACCGTTTCCGTATCACGCATCGTCTGGAAGGTATCCTCCAACGGCTTGTCCAGTTCCGGGATCTCATTCTCGAACTGCGTATCGATGATCTGCCGCCGGGAAAGGAACTGTGCTTCCGCGAGCTTTTTCGCGTTCTGTGCATACTGCGCATCCACATCTTTGCGTTGCTCCAGCAGACGCGTGCGGTCCATCAGATTGTATTGCGATTCGCGCATCCGCAGAAAACTCATGAGCAGTTTGATGTAATTATCCTGCGGCGTCTTGCCGCCACCTTGCCCGCTACCCCCGCCATCCGAGCTGGGGTCCGCCTTCGGCTCCAGCTTGTCCGCCCAATCATTGAACTGCTTGGTCCATCCCCCTAATTGCTGCAACGATTGCAGTGAGATGTTAGCCAGCATCGTCTGCCGCAGCTTGTCGAGCTTGGGCACCGTCTCGATGTCTTTCATCTCCTTGCTCACTTCGCCATAAACCTCTTTCTGTGTCCGCTCGAAGAAGCGGCCCATCTCATCCTGCACCGTCTGCGCATCTTTGCGGGCCTTAGCTTGGGAAGTCGCCAAGTCGTTCATCGTGTTCAGATATCGGCTCGGCAATTCCGCAACCAATAGTCCCACCGTTTCCGGCACGATCGTTTGCAGATGTTCCGTGATCTTCTGTTCATCCTTCGAGATCTGCCGCAGACGCTGCGCCAGAGTTTGCGCCTGCAAACGGTCCAGCCCCTGATTCACATTCTGCTGCATTTTCTCCAATGCACGCGTTGCTTCCTCTTCGGAAGTCTGCGCCTTGGCCAGTTCTCTTTGCCGCTCCGTCGCCTGCTTCTGCTGCTGGGCTTGTTGCAACGCTTGCGAAGCGTCCTTCATCTCTTTCTTGGAAAGCTGCTGCATGGACTGCAACGTCTTCGCCCAATCCCGCAACGTCTCCTCGTTGAAGGTCGGGTTCCGCAACGCCTCGCGCAATGTATCCGTGCCGCTGCGGGCGATATCCTGCAATTGCCGCGCCACTTGTTCCTGCTGCTTCGCCAGCTCTTCTGCTTTCATGGCGGCGGCTTCCGTTTTCAATTTCTCATCCGGCTGCTGCTTGAGGTCGCGCGTCGCACTGGCCAGGCTCTCTTCCTTACGTGTCACTTCTTCCAGCTTTGCGAACATCTGCTCGAACTGCTGCCGCACCATCTCCGCATGCTTCACATGACCGATGACATGCACGCGGAACCGTGCGGTCTCAGAAGGCACGCGGTTCGGATAAAAATCGGCGGCCAGTGCCCGCACTTCCGCCGTCGTATCCGCCGGGATGTTCAAGACCGAAGGGCTGAACACAAACGTCTCGGTGAATTGCTTCGTGGTCGTGTTGGTCGTCTGCCGTTTCAGTATCTGTGTGCCCGGCGAGTTCGTCACATTCGCGCCTTCAATCAACTGCCACGCCAAGGACAGTTCACGCACTCCGAAATCATCCCGCGCCGTCGTGCTAACGCGCAGCACCTCGTCTTCCAAAATGGCGACATCCATAGCGAGATCGGCCAGCTCCACCAGCGGCGCAGAATCCGTGGTGGTCTCGATACCCAACATCCACGGGGCACGATTGGTCAGGCCCAATTCGTCCGCCCAACCGAAGGTGGCCCGTTGCACTTCAGCCAATGACAGTGATGCGCTTTGGAACTGGCCGTTCTTTACTTCCAGCGGCATCGGCTTCTGCCGGTCCAGCTGCAACCACGCCTGTTTAAGATTACGGCTCGCATTCCCGGTGAGCACCACCTTCGCATCACTCAGCACGCGCAACTTGCCGCTCATGGCGGATTCTACCAGCGGTGGTTGTTGCAGATACGCGGGCAGTTCCATGCGGGCGGTGAGTTGTCGCAAAGCGGGCCGATGCTCCGGCCGCACGCGCAAGACCGTAACCGCATCACCCACGCGAAGCTTCAATTCCGTCGGTGCAGTCTGCGGCGGCAGATCGAACTTCACGATGTCAGACTCAACGGGCGCCTTCGCCTCATGCAAGCCGATGGTGGCCACCGCCTGTTGCGGCCGCCAAAAGGACTGATAAGCCACCTGCGCTTCAAAATGAAACGTCTCGCCGTGCGGCACCACGATCTCTGCTGGCACCTCCTGCCATTCCACGAAAGTGTAACGTGGAGCTTCCGAGGCGGGCATGAGCCAACGCTTCAAGGCATTGCCTAGTGCCATCGGCGCCAATAGCGCGAGCACCACGATCACCGACGCCACGATGCCCAAGCCCACGACCAGTTTGCGCGCGGGTTGGAAATCCACCGCCTCGCTGAAATCCATCTTCGCCGCATCTTCGGTGACCTGCCGGATGGCGGCGCGGCACAAGGCAGGCGACATGCCCTCCGGCAGTTCTTTCTGCTCCGCCAGTTCGACGATACCCAGCAAGCGATCACCCAACCGGCGGTGATGCTTCTGCACGATCTTCGAGAACGCCCGCAGATCCCGTCGCCGCCAATACCAGAGCGACCACCAGCGCTGCACGAGCCAGCCACCGAGGCCCAGTCCGCCAAGAGTCAGGATCAGGCGCAACAATCTCGGCGTATCCCAAAGGCGATCAGAGATGAAGAGCAGCAGCAACGAAACCAGCAACGCGGCCACGGCGGCGGACACCGCGATGGTCGTTTCTTTACGCCAAAGCGCCCGTTCCAGCGCCGCGAATTGCGTGCGCAGGGAATCCGGCAGATTTGTCGGTTGCGATTCCATCTCTACAACTAACTATACCATGCCCGCGAGTTTACGGGCCGTCCAATAAATCCCCAGCAAAAGTAAGATCAACCCGCCCCACAAAGGCTCGGCCCAGAGGCGGGTCCGCCGTTCCAACGGCTTGGGTTCAGGCAACAAAGATATCTGCTGCACCAGCGTATCCAACTCGTTCACAGAAACGTTGATGCCTTGGGTCAAGGCGGCCAGCTCGCGCAACACCCGGGCATTCGCGGGCTGGCCCAGCTTCTCAAGTTCCGGTCGTTTGACGGCAATCGTCGTATTCAACTCCCGGCCATGCTCCGGCGAACTGATGTGCAATTTGTAATCCCCGCCTTCGGCCGGACGGTAGTTCCCCTTGAAGACCCCCCAGCCACCATCGACTGAAGCAAACGAAAGTCGCTCACTCCGGCCTGATGGTGTGGAGATAGTGGCCACCACCGAACCTTTCTCTGCCGGAAAGCCTTCGCGATTCAACACACTCGCCTGGAAGAACACTGTCTCACCCACGCTCGGTGCCTCGGGGCTGTAAGTCAGTCGCACGCCTTCGCGCTCGGAGAGATGCCGCTGATGCGCCATCCACCGCACTACCCCGCTCCAGAAGCGATAGTGGTAACGATCCTCCACCCCACGACGCCAGCGCCACGCACTGTCCGCGCCCATGAAGAGCACCTTGCCGCTGCCGTAAGGACGCGTGACCACGATCGGCACGCGACCCCATTTGTTGCGCAGTGAGGAATGCACCGCGAGCACCTCGGCACCGGGACGACTCTTCTCGATGGCCGCACTCCAAAAAAAGCCCGGGAGATTTTTCCAGATGAATGTGTTACGCGCTTCATCCGCATCGAAACGCATCAAGAAATGATCCGCGCCGTCATTCGACAATTGGAAGGTCGCTTCATTCTGCAAGGCGATGCCGTTGGGTTTGGTCGTGTCCCAGATCACCGGCATCAAATCTTCGAGTGGCGTTTTTAAGAGAGATAGCTCACGACCACGACGCCCCGGCAGGAACACAAGCCCGCTGGCTTGCTGCTCCACCAAACCGCGCAGCAGTTCCGCATCGGTTTCTTTCAGTTCACCCTCACCCACGCCGACATCACCGAGGAACACGACGTCATACTTGGCGAGCTGCTCCTTGGTTCCCGGGAAAGCGGGCAGATAATCATTCCCGCCGCCCATGCCAATGCCGGGATGAAAAAGCACACAACTCAGCTCCACGCCCGGATCGCGCGCCAAAGCGTTCCGCAAGTAGCGATATTCCCACCGCGGCTGCGAATCGACGACCAGCACCTTCAACGATTCCGAGCGCACCGCGATGCGCATGCTCTGCTCATTGTTCTTGGGCAACGCTTCATCCGGCTCCACCGGCACTTGCAAGGTCAATGTGAAATCACCCACCACCCGTGGCGACCAGATGATGGTGTCTTGCAGATCGCCGAGCGCCGGGATGACCACCGGCCGCTTGATCTCCTCACCGCCCTCTTCACGCAGCACCAGTGTGGTCTTCACTTCTCTCGGCAGATGACTCTTGATGCGAAACGGGATCGATATCTGTTCGCCGACCAGGCCATAGGCTGGCGGTTTCACTTGCTCCAGCACGAGGTCTGGCAATGGAGTATCACGGCCAACGGTGACAGAGAAAACTGGGATACCCTGCTCACGATAACGGGCGGCGGCAGTGAGCGGAGATTTGCCAGCGTTCCAATCGCCATCGGTCAACAAGATGACCGTCTTGAGATTCTTACGCTGGGCCAGAGTGCCTTCGAGCGCAGTATTCAGATCTGTGCCGGGATCGGCGGCAGCGGCATTGGCGGGTGGTGCGGAGAAGGCTTCAAACGTGACCCGCGCATCTTTCTCCAAGGGCCGCCAAAACTCGCGCTGTTGCTGTGCCTCCAGCCAGTCGCGGCGGGTCAGCACATTGGTGCCCTGCTGCAGATCGCGCGTCTCCATGCTCGCCGAAGCATCGGCCATCACGACGATTTCAGGAGTCTCGGTGCGTTCGATCCGCTGCACGCGCTCAGGCCGCATCAGGGTGATGAGCAGCAAAGTGATGATGGCGAGCCGCAACCCCTCCAGCCAACGCGTGGCCCGGTGATTGGCCCGTCGGCGCCAATGCACCACACAAAAGGCGACGGCCGTTCCCCAAGCCGCCAAGCCCAGCAGCAACCACGGCGCTGATACGGTGAAGGACCAATCCGTCATTTGGTCACCTCCGTCGCTTCAGGTTCCCGCCGCACGGTTCGCTTGCCGGTCATCGTGTCCACTTGCGTGGCCTTCGCCGGCAGCACGAGAAAACTCTCAACAAGCAGGAAGACAAGCATGGCCATCACAAAAAGTCGCCACACTTCACCTTGCATCCGGTCGCCGTTTTGTCCGGTCTCTTCAAACCATTGGAGGCCGACACCGGCCAACGCGTTGTTCACTTCTTCCCGCGTAGCCGTATCGGCCGCATCTTCCCCGCTGGCCCGATTCAAAGCAGCGAGCCGTTCACCGGCGCGATAGATACCCGTTTCCAGTTGCGGATTCGTCCCGCCACCTTCCACGGAAGGCCACGGCAGACTCTGGTCCACCGCGCTGAGATCGCCGCACTGCATCAGGCTAGCCTGGGTAAGCCGACGACTGCCGCTCTGCAAGAGACGCTGCACGACCGGCACCAGCACGGGCCCATTCCCCAGCGTGGACCACTCGCGCATCGGCAAGGAGGCGAGGAAATAGACATGGCCGCGACCCAAGGTCTGACGCGTCAGCAACGAGCCACTACCCGCGAAGGTCGCCAGTGCGGGGGCGGTGCCATTGATGCGTTGCCGTTGCGTGATGGCGGCGAGATTCAGCGGCAGACTGAAACCCTCTTCCGTCTTCGCCAACGGACCTTCCTTTTCTTCCCAGCGATCTACGCGATAGGTTTGACCCTCTTCAGCTTTCTCCAAAACACCCCAGCCTTGGCTCGCGAATTGACCTGCATCCGCCTTACCCGTGGGCAGAAAAGCAAGCACGCCACCACTTTGCACAAAGGCATCCAGCTTGGTCGCCACATCGCTCGCTGGCAGTGCCGCCTGCCACAGGATGAGCACATCACCATCGAAGGTCAGGCCGGCCGCATCAGCTGGCGAGAGGACGCGCGCTTCCCGCTGCGTGCCAGGAGGTGCCGCCGAAGCAACCGCCTCCAGCCAACGGCCTACGCGTGTGTCCTCCGTCACGATGGTCGTGCGAAGCTTGGCAGGTGGGCCATAGACGAACCAGGTGCGATTGTTACGCAGGTTCGCATCGGCCGGAACTTCCACAAAGCCCCAGCCACTGCCACGCAACGTACCGAGATCCAAGCGCTGACGCCAGCGCAGATTACCACCCTCAACAGCCACATCGTATTGGGCGGGGGTGCCATTCAGATTCACCGTCACCGGCATCGTCGCTGCTTGATTTCCCGTGCGCTGGATATCCACCGAAAGCAAGAGCTCGGCGCGACCCTCGCGATCCGTGCGCAGGATGTCTTGGAGCGTCACGGAGGTATCGGCATCACTATCCCCACCCACGGCAAGCACGCGCAGGCGGACGCGCTGCTGCAACGCTGCAAGCTGGGCTTGCAAGGGCTGCCAGCGTTCGTCATCCGGTTTCCAATTCGTGCGCTGCAGGTCGGAAGCGATCCACAACTCGGCGGTGGCGGTCTGGTTCTCTTCCAGCCAGGTCAACGCGGCTTGGAACAACGCGGGGAAATCAGCAGCCGTATCCGTCGCTGCAGTGGAAGGCAATTCACGCAGATCGGAAGGACGCGCCAATGGTTGCGCACGCCGCAAGGCGCTATCAATGACCACCAGATGGCTGCGACCGGCGAAGGGTTCGGCAGCCTTGGCGAGCGAACTCAAGGCCTGCTCGCGGCGGGTCGTGGTGCTGCCCGCAATCTTCGACTCCATACTCACCGAGCGATCCAGCAGGATGATGATGGCATCGGGAGCGGAGTTCACCGACCAACCAAGCCAGCCACCCGCGAGCGGCCGTCCGAGGAACAGAATGAGCATGAGCACCGCGAGCGTGCGGAAGAGCAAGATGAGCCATTGGCGCAGCTTCGCCTGGCTGGTGGAGCTTTGCGTAGCGGCCACCAAGAAGCGCATGGCCGCCCAAGGCTGCGGACGATGCCGCAAGCGGTTGATCAAATGGATGATGACCGGCAGCAGCACCAGCGGCAACGCCCATAGAATCTCTGGCTGAAGAAAGGTCATTCAGAGTGATGGGCCGCTAAGAAGAGATGGAGGTTCAGCATCAAGTTTACCTCTGGTTGGCGGAAGCGCGTTCGCTCAGGAAATCGGCCAGGAGCTTCTCGTAATCCTGATCCAAGATCACCTGTCGGTAGTCGGCGTTGAACTGGTTGCAGCCCTCTTTCAGATGCTTGAGATGCCGGTGCAGTTGCGCGAGGTATTCATCGCGGATGGTGTTGGGTTCGGTCACCAGGTTGAACGAGCTTTCCAGATCATTGAACCGCACCGGGCGGTCGAACTGGAAATCCATCTCCATGCGATCAAGCAACTGGAACATGACGAGGTCATGCTTCTGGAAGCGCAGATGTTGGAAACAGTTCAAGAGCGCATCCGCATCTTCGAAGCCGTCCGTCAGCACGATGATGAGCGCGCGACGACGGGCTTTCTCCGCCAGATCGTGCAGGGCTTGCACGATGTTGGTTGTTCCCTTGGCTTCGACCTGTTCCAAGGTATCGAAAATCAATTGCAGATGCGCCGGATTCCGCTTCGCGGGTATCTCGATGGTTTTCTTTTCACCCACGCACACCAGACCGGCGGCGTCGCCTTGCTGGATGGTGAGATAGGCGAGGCTCGCGGCGATCTTCCGCGCGTAATCGAGGCGGCTGCCATGCTTGCCGGTGAAACTCATCGAGGCGCTGGTATCCAGCACGAGGTAGCAGCGGAGATTCGTGTCCGCCTCGAACTCCTTCATGTAGAAGCGGTCCGTGCGGCCGAAAACGCGCCAGTCCAACCGGCGCAAATCATCACCCGGCACGTAGTTCCGGTACTCGGCAAATTCCACACTGGAGCCACGATGCGGGCTCTTGTGGTGACCGGACACCGTGCCCTCCATGGGAAAACGCGTCACCAACTGCTGGCGCATGAGACGCGCCAGCACGGCGGGATCGAGAAAGGCTCTGGCGCGTTCGTCAGCCATGATGCTGGACGGGATTGCTAAGACTTATCGCCGCGCAGCGTTTCCACCAACCGTCCGATGATGTGCGGACTGGTGATGCCTTCGGACTGCGCCTGGAAGTTCGTGAGGATACGATGCGTCAGCACCGGCTTCGCCACCGCCTCGATGTCTTCCGTGCGCACGAGATAGCTGCCGTGCAGGACAGCATGCGCCTTGGCGCCACGGATGAGATATTGCACCGCGCGCGGACCGGCTCCCCAGGTGACCCACTTGCGGATCCAGTCGGGCACGCCTTCCGCGTTCGGACGCGTCATGCGCACGAGGTCCACCGCAAGGTCATAGATATGATCCGGCACCGGCACACGCTCGACGAGTTGCTGGAAGGCCAGCACCTGCTCGCCGTTGATGAGCTTGTTCAAGGCACCGGGTTTCGCACCGGTAGTCTCGCGGGCGATGCGCCGTTCCTCCAGCAAGGACGGGTAATCTACATGGATGAAAAACATGAAGCGATCGAGCTGCGCCTCGGGCAGTGAATAGGTACCTTCTTGCTCGATGGGATTCTGCGTCGCCAGCACGAAGAAAGGCGATGGCAAGGGGAACATGCGTCCGGAAGCGGTGACCTTGTGCTCCTGCATGGCTTCGAGCAGGGCAGATTGAGTCTTGGGCGGCGTGCGGTTGATCTCATCCGCCAGCACGATGTTCGAGAAGATGGGGCCCTTCACGAAAACGAACGCACGACGCCCAGGTTGGTCGGTATCTTGCAAGATGTCCGTGCCGGTGATGTCCGAGGGCATGAGATCCGGCGTGAACTGGATGCGGTTGAAGCTGAGGGACATGACCTCGGAGAGGGCATTGACCATGGTGGTCTTGGCCAAGCCGGGCACACCCATCAGCAGGGCATGGCCGCGGGCGAGGATGGCGATGAGGAGCTGCTCGATGACCAGTTCCTGGCCGATGATGACCTTGCCGACCTCCTTGCCCATCTGCTGGTAGAGGTCGCGCATTTCATCAATGGCGGCGACATCCCGTTCGGAAGTGCCGGACAAGGGGGCATGGGGGGCAACGTTACTCATGAGATATTAAGTTCAGACGTTCGAAAGTGCTTCCCGTTCAACCTCTTTTGCTGAATTCGAGAATAATCAAACCTGCCGGAATTGGGGGATGTGAGCGGTCGCAGGCAGAGGCCGTCCAGACAAGGCAGATGACAGGGCTTTCAACATGGGGTCAACCTACCCCTGCTTTGTCCGCAAGTAAACGAAGGAACTAAGGGGAAAAAGGTGATGCAAAGTCCGCTCCAACTCCAATGGCTCAAAAGCAATTCCACGACCTAGTGATTGTCCGAGAACTCCTCCAGCGTATAATCGATATACTGCCCAGTGGCACCCCAAGGAATTTTGTCCTCATACGCAGGAATATCATAGAACAGGCTAAATTCACCCGGTTGATCTCCACTCAGGTAAATGGAATCCAAGCAAAGATCTTTGGTGGTCAAAACGATGCCCATTTCCTTGGCCATTTCGTTAGCTGCAACCAAGCAATCTGCCAGGAAAGCTGGGTAACGCTTCTGAATTTCCTTCAATGTTTCGACATGGATTTCCAAAGGGTAATCTCCAGTGATATCTCCACTAATAGTGATTTGCCTCCCCCATTCAGGCGCATCACTGATTGCCTCCCAACGGCTCCGATAATGCCGGACCTCTCCTAAAATCGGATGGATGGTCGTTTTCAATACCATCTGCTCGCGCTTTTGATGGCGGCCAGCCCAGAAGTAAATCCCAAAAGCCATCAGGGCGCTCAAACCGATAGGTAATGCCAACCACCAGCCGCTCATAGGCAAACGATACAAATTTCAGCTCTGTATTTCAAACAACCTTAGCCTACGACGTTTAATAATATGATGTCACAAAAAAAGAGGGACGGCGAATTGCCGTCCCTCTCGTGAAATCAACCAGCTTAAATCCGGTTTAGCGCACTCACGACCGCCTTGATCGAAGCCAACTCAATGTTCGTATCCACACCCGCACCCCAGCGGGTCTTGCCACCGGGCAGCCTGATCTGGATGTAGGCGATGGCGAAGGCCGAATCACCCTCGCTCAAAGCGTGCTCCTTGTAGTAGCCCACCTCGAACTTCGGTGCGCCCGCTTGGGTCAGGGAATTCACAAACGCGGCGATGGGACCATTGCCCTCACCGGTCAGCGCAAGTTCCTTGCCGTCACGGAAAACCGTGGCGCGGCTGCGGAAGGTGCCATCCAGGCCATCGGCATGGAAGTGGTGCAACCTCCATGGTGTCTCGCGCTCGACGTATTCCTTCCAAAACATCGCCTTCAATTCCTCGGCCTGCACTTCGCGGCCTAGGGTATCGACGAGGTCGTTCGCGATGGGACCGAACTCGCGTTGCATGTCCTTCGGCAATTCGATGCCGAACTGGCTCTCGAGCAGGTAGGCCACGCCGCCCTTGCCGGACTGGCTGTTCACCCGGATGACCTCGCGGTATTCGCGGCCGATATCCGCCGGGTCGATGGTGAGATACGGCACATCCCAATGCGGACGCTCGCCCTTCTCCCATTCCGCCAAACCTTTCTTGATGGCGTCCTGATGCGAACCGCTGAAGGCGGTGAACACCAACTCGCCGGAGTATGGCTGGCGCGCCGGGATGGTCATGCCGGTGCATCGTTCATAGACGTCGCGCATGCTGTTCATGTCCGTGAAGTCGAGCTTCGGATCGATGCCGTGCATGTACAGATTCATCGCCACGATGATGACATCGAGGTTGCCAGTGCGTTCACCATTGCCGAACAAGGTGCCTTCCACACGATCCGCGCCGGCGAGCAAGCCCAGCTCCGTGGCGGCCACACCGGTGCTGCGGTCATTGTGCGTGTGCAAGCTGATGATCAAGGACTCACGATTCTTGATGTTCGTGCAGATCCATTCGATCTGGTCGGCATACACATTCGGCATCGCGACCTCCACGGTGTCCGGGAGGTTCAGGATCATCTTGTTCTGCGGCGTCGGCTGCCAGACATCCATCACGGCCTCGGAGACTTCCTTGGCGAACTCGACTTCCGTCGCCGAGAAGCTCTCGGGTGAGTATTGCAACATCACCTCGGTGCCCTTCAGGCGGTGCAAGCGGTCTTTGATCCATTGGGCGCCCTGCACGGCGATGGCCTTGACCTCTTCCTTCGTCTTGCCGAACACCACGCGGCGTTGAGCAGGCGAAGTCGAATTATAGAGATGGATGATGACTTTTTTCGCGCCGATCAAGGATTCGACCGTGCGTTCGATCAAGTCCTCGCGCGCCTGCACGAGCACCTGGATGGCGACGTCATCCGGGATGTGCTTCTTCTCGATGAGCAAGCGGTTGAAGGCGAACTCGGTGTTCGAGGCGGAGGGGAAACCGACCTCGATCTCCTTGAAGCCGCACTTCACCAGCGTCTGAAAGAGTTCCAGCTTTTGGGCCACATTCATGGGGACGGCGAGGGCCTGGTTGCCATCGCGCAGGTCCACGCTGCACCAGATGGGGGCTTGCGTATGGACACGGGAAGGCCACTGCCGGTTCGGTAACTGAACCGGCGGGAACGGACGGTACTTCGTTGCTGGGTTCTTTAACATGTTGTCTCTCTACTTTCTATTTATCGCCCATCACGCGCAATCCCGGCAGTGCGGAAAAACAAAACCCCCACCGCCGAGGCGGCGGTGGGGGCGAAATCTTGTTGCGACTCTACCAAACCCCGACCACCGCGCAGCTAAGCAGCAGCGCGTTCAACGACAGTCGAAGGTTTAGTGAATAATTCACGTTAAGATGGATAGCCTTGGATGGGCGGAGCGTCAACCGGTTTTTCAGGGGCAAACCTTATGACCGGCCCAAACACCCTACTTCCAGGCATTGCGCCATTGGTCGGGCGTCCAAC
>JAURFH010000065.1:17158-20102 GCA_030834415.1 Verrucomicrobiota bacterium
TAGAACACATGCGCGCGAAGTAAAAGATGCCTCGCGTCTTTTCGTAACAGCCTTTGATGCCCTCGATCTTCATATGGGTTTTACCACGGCTTCCCACTTTCGCTTATTTCCGCGCCTCCGGCGTGATGCTCAGTTCCACCCGCTTTCCGTCACGCAAGATGATCACCTTCACCGGCACACCGATCTTCACCGCGTCGAGCGCATACGTGTAATCATAGATGTTAGCGATCTTCTGCCCGGCGAACTCCACAATGATATCTCCGCCTTTGACGCCCGCCTTGTCCGCCGGGCTACCCCCACGCGCTCCGCTAAGCTTCACACCTTGTACCTCGGACGCATAATCCGGGATCGTCCCCAAGTACGCGCGAAGCCCATCGCGCGAGCCGCCCTTGTCGCTCTTCTCCACCTTCACATAATCCGGCCGTTCGCCCGATTTCGCGAGGTCCAGCACGATCCGCCGCGCCATCTTCGTGATGCGCTCCATGCCTTCGTAGTTCAACGTATCCGTGTCATCCGCCGGACGATGATATTGCTCATGGCTCCCCGTGAAGAACGCCAGCACCGGAATGTTCTTCGGATAAAACGCCGTCGTGTCCGTGGGCAGATATGGATCCTCCTGCAAGGTCAGGCTGAACCCGCCCACCACATTCGCCTTCTCGATCAGCCCCTTCCACGCGCTCGAAGAACCGATGCCCTGCAGCGTCAGCTTGTTCTCGCGCAAGCGTCCCACCATGTCGAAGTTCAGATACGCCACCACATTCGAGAGCGCCAACGTCGGGTGATCTGCAAACTTCGAGGATCCGATCAATCCCATCTCCTCGCCCGACCAAAACGAGAACACCACACCGCGCGTGAACGCCGTCGGATTCTTCTCGCGTTCAGCGGCCAGATTCGCCGCCAACTCCAGCACTGCCGAGACGCCGGAGGCATTATCATCCGCGCCATTATGGATCTGCCCCTCCTCACCCTTGATGCCAAACCCGCCCGTCTCGCCATGACCCAAATGATCATAATGTGCGCCCAGCATCACATACTCATTGCCCGACACCGGCGGAATCACGCCCACCACATTGCGATCCGTTTTCTTCAGGTGATTCACCTTCGTCGTGATGTTCACCGTCAGGCTCGGCAGCTTGAACCGTACGTCTTCACCATGCGGATTCTCCTGGTCCAGCGCATCCTGCAATTGCTTCCACGTCTTGCCCGTGCCCGCCAGCATCGCATCGGCCACTTTGCCCGAGATGGTCGCCGCCACGATGCCCGACCCCGCCAGGCTGCTGTCATAAGTCATCGGCGCCAGCTCACCCGGATTCGGCGAATTCGGTCCCGTCACCACCAAGAGTGCCTTCGCGCCATGGGTGCGCGCAACGAGCGCCTTGTAGCGCAAGCCCGCATACCGGTTCAGCTCCGCGCGGCGCGCCTGGTCCACACCTTCCGGCACATAACGGAACGCCACCACGATCTTGTTCGAGACATCCAACGTGCCGCCGTAGGAATCATATCCTTCGCCCAGCTTACCCGGCACCGTGAGCCCATAACCTACGAACACCACCTCGCCGCTCACCTCGCCATTGGCGCTGAACGACAACGGCCGGAAATCCTTCTCCACTTGATAACTCGCCTCCCGCAATGTCTCCCCGCTCTTGTGCAACACGAGCTTGTTTTCGTTCGTCACCGTCTGCACACCGGCGGTGAATTCGAAATTGTTGAAGTACGATCCGTTTTCGCCCAGCGGCTTCACGCCCGCCGCTTGCAATTCCTTCACGATGTAGTCAGCTGCCATCTGCGCACCCTTCGTGCCCGTGAGCCGTCCTTCCAGCGCATCGCTAGCCAGATACGCCACATGCGCATGGAGGTCATTCGTGCTGATGCCCGAGCTGACCGCAGTGCTGGTGGTAGTTGTCGGGGTGGACTTCGTCTCCACCGGAGCAGAACCTTTCGCACCCGCTGACTTCAATGCCGCCAGCGCCGCCGCATGATTCCAGTTCGCCATGAAGAGCTGCGAGCCGCTGCCGCCGCGATTCGACGTCCAGCACAGCTTCTTCCCGTCCGGCGAGAACACCGGCAACCCATCGAAGCCATCCGTGTATGTCACGCGCACCGGCTCACGCGTCCCCTTCGCATCCACCAAGTAGAGTTCGAAATTCGCGAAGCCCTCTTTGTTCGCGGCGAAGATCGCATACTCGCCCGAGGGATGAAAATACGGCGCCCAGGACATCGCCTTGAAATCCGTGAGCTGCTGCACGTCGCTCCCGTCCAGCTTCATCGTGAAGATGTCCGCGATGTCGCCCTTCTCGCTGAAGTGCCGCCACACGATTCGTTGCCCGTTTGGTGTGAAGAACGGCCCGCCATCATAGCCCGGCTTGTTCGTGAGCCGACGCTGGTTCGAGCCGTCGGCGTTCATGATGTAGATCTCTCCGAAATACGCCGGGTCCACCAGATACCGCTGATGCTCCGCCGGTGCGAGCTTGTCCAGCGGGAACGCATCCCGCATCGAGCAGAACACGATATGTTTCCCGTCCGGTGAATATCCGCCTTCAGCGTCGTAACCCTCCGCTGTCGTCAGCCGTTTGACCTTCGAGCCATCGCGCTTCGCGGAAAAGATGTCGAACGTCTCATCGTAATCCCACGAGTAGCGCCGTGATTTGCCCGAGGCGCGGAAATCCAGTTCGCCCTTCTGCTTCGCCTTCGCCTCCGCATCCAGATGTGTGGAGGCAAACATCAGCTCATCGGAGTTAGGCCGGAAGAACGCGCACGTCGTCTTGCCGTAGCCCGGCGAGACCCGCTGGCTGTCGCCCGTCTCCAGGTCCAGCGTGTAGATCTGGTAAAAGGGATTATCCGCATCCCGCTCGCTCTGGAAGATCAACGCCTTGCCATCCGGCGAGAAATAGCCCTCGCCACTGCGCCGCCCCTCGAACGTGAGCTGGCGCGTCTGTGAAAGAAA
>JAURFH010000066.1 GCA_030834415.1 Verrucomicrobiota bacterium
GTATGAATACTCTTGGACCGTGGACTTCTGTTTCGGCATCTGCTTTGAATGCTGTTGCATCCACGCCTTCAATCAATGTGACTAGGCTGGTTTGCTCTCTTCAACACACCCCACAGGTCCCACAAAAAACTCGCCGCCAAACCCAGCAAAAACGGAACAAACAAGATTCCCGCTCCAGGTCCGGCATGAGTATCGATCGCGAACTTGAGCAGACAGACCAGAATCCCGGCCAAACCGAGTGATACCGCCACAAGTCCCCACCCCAAGAACCCCTTTCTGAACCGGTAACCCATCACCCAGGTCAACAGGCCTAATGGAACAACTGCTTTTAAGAAACCCGGTTCTGTTCCGATGAGATTTCGACCTGCGGCAATGATGCTCCAAAAGAGCAAAACCCAATTGGCAACCAAAAGCAGCAGTTGCCTGATTGTCTCCTTCCTGAAAAATCTAAGCCCGCATAATTGGACGCTGCTCATTTTCAACTCTTCCCACTCGATGTTCGATATTTTCCGAATTCGTGCCAATCCGTGAAATTCACGTCTTCTCCCTTTTTCCGCGTATTCCGTGTATTCTGCGGTTAAGAAACTCCGCACCCCAATTCATCTGTGTGAATCCGTGTCCGTCTGTGGTTAAAGCCCCGCCGCCAAATTTCTCACCGCGGCCTTCCACTCATCCTTTTCGGCCACAACTCCCCGGATGACCACTGACGCCTCAAACTTTGTCCCCGCCGGAACGGTCGTGTTGGCGTAGATCTGGTTATAGAGCTTGTGATACACCGTCTTGTCCCAATACGCCGTCTTGTGACCCTGCCCTTTTAATGGTTGTGGATACCACACCAGCATGGCCCGCCGGTTGTCGGGCGTGTAGCTCGCCGTCCACTTCACATCCTCGTTGAGCTCGAAATCACTATCGCTCGCGAACACGCCCGCCACCTCTTCGCCATCCGGCTTCATCGCCAGCCATTCCGTGCTCTGCGGCAGCCACGTATGCATGAAGGCATATAGGACGCTGACCTTCGCCTCCTCCACCGCTTCATAACGATGCTCCTCTATGATCGCCTCATCTGTGATCGTATAGATCGCCTCCAATCGGAAAGGTCCCATGAGGGAATGCTTGTGCAACACGGCTTTCTTTCCGTGATAAACCGCCTGATTGGTCAACGCACACTCCTTACAATCCACCGTTAGCGTCACCTTCTCTACCTGCTCCACGCCACCCTCATTATGGCCCGTACCGATCCACTTGCCCGATTCCGCGGCGTAAACCGTGCCACAAAAACCCGCTGGCCCGGCCACCACACTGCCCTGATGAAGGATCCGCTGAAACGTCCAAGCCCGCTCCCCGGCAAACTCCACCCGAAAATCCCGCGTCTCCACCGCCACGATTACCGCTGGTCCCGGCTTCGGCGCCGCCGCCGCGAGCAACGAGGTGTACAAGGAAAACATCAGGAGAATAAAAGGCCTGCACATCATAAGCAGAAAGCTACCTCCTTTTCTCCCTCCCCGTAAGTTCTAATTTCAGAATGGAGAAAAATCCACACCCACGGGATTCATCCCAAAATCTGAATCTTCTCCCTTTCCGCGTATTCCGTGTATTCCGTGGTTAATAAATCAGGCATCAGTTCATCTGTGTGAATCTGTGTCCATTTCACCCCGGCTACAGTCGGGGCTGTGGTTAAACCCAAGTTCACCCCTTACCCATCACCTTCTTCACCACGAACGCCACCAGATACAACGCCCCAAGCAAAACCACATCCGTCGGCCCCACGGGATAATCCTTCACATACGCGATCCAGAATCCCGCGAAAGCCGCCACCCCGCCCAGCACCGACGACGCCACCGCGAACTGCGTCATGTTTCGCGCAAAGGGATGCACGATCAAGGGCGGCAGTAGGAGGAACGCGAAGGTGATCAGCGGTCCCACCGTCAGCACCGCGATGGAGATGGTGAGCCCGATCAACAGATAGATCCCCACATCCCACAGCATCACATTCTTCTTCAGCGTCACCGCCATCTCCCGGTCAAACGACACCAGCAGGAATTCCCGACGGAAAAACACCAACACACCGACCACCAGTGCCATCACCACTGCCGTCAGCTGCAAGTCGCTGTTTGATACCGCGATGATCTGGCCCTTGAAAAGATCCATCCAACCGGACTCCGCCTGCGGACATTGCGAGAGCAGCAACAAACTCCCCGCCAGCGATACCACATAGAGCGTCCCGATGCGTCCCTCCACAAAACCCCGACCACGCCGCTCCAGAAAGGCCAGTCCGAAGATGGTCGCCAAGGTAAAGATCACCGAACCAGCTACCGCTGCGAGCCGTTCGTTATCGCCATGCACATTGCCGAAATGTCCCGACCACACATGCATGGACAATGCCAGTGCCACCCCCGCCGAAGATATCTGCGGCAAAGCGACCCCAAGGAATACCATCCGGCGCAACACCAGGAACACGCCCACCAAGGGACATGCAAACCCCGCGATAAGGCTCACGTAAACGGAATTACGCAGCAGAAAATCAGGATCGAGTATTTCGCGCAGTGATTCCATGACCTCAATGGCTCCCCGCCAGCAATCCCATCATCCGTTCGGCATTCAGCAATTCATTCACCGGGCCGAAACTCGCCTTGCCGTTCGCCAGCCACACCACCTGTTGCGCCAGTTCCCGCACCACTGGCAGGTCATGATTCACCATGAGTATGGTCATGCCGCCCTGATGCAACTTGCGGAGCAGTTCCACTATGGCCCGGCTCGCCGCCGCATCCACCCCCGCCGTCGGCTCATCCAGCACCAGCAGGTCCGGATTCGTCGCCAGCGCACGGGCGATAAGGATGCGCTGCTTCTGCCCGCCCGAGAGATGCGAGAAACGCTGTTCACAGAACCCCAGCGCATCGACCTCTTTGAGACATTCATTGACCCGCTCCTTTTCCTTTTGCGGCACGCGGCTTCCAGCCGCCACCCGTGCACAGACGCCCATCTCAGCTACTTCCCGCCCGGAGAAAAGATAGATCGGGTCCAGCGAATCCCGCTGCGGCACATACCCCGCTACTGGTGCCTTGCCGCCCTCTGCACCCCAGATGATTTTCCCACCCAAAGAAGGAATGATACCCAGCAGCGTTTTCAACAACGTGGATTTGCCCGCGCCATTGCTACCCAGCAGACCGGTGAAGCTGCCCTTGGTCAGTTCAAAAGAAACGTCCGAGACAACGACACTCCGCCCATACCCGGCTTCCAGCCGGTCGAGTGAAAGCAATGCGTTGGCAGACATGTCGTGAAGTATGGGACACACCGCCCTCCCGTCCATTCAAAAGAAGTTCCCCCGCCTCACCCGGTCATGCTCAACTGCTCTCAGTTGAGAGTCCGCTCCCACCCTCTTTACTTCGTCATTCGGATTTCGTCATTCGTCATTGCGAAGCCCTACGCCGTCCGCCGCACCAGAAACACCGGGATGGCCCCGTATTTCTTCGCGAGCTGCTTCGTACCGACGTAATCGCAGGTGAAAGCCGAGATGCCTTCAGCAGCCGACAATGCCGCGAACGCCTCGGATGCGTAGATCTGACCTTCCTCAGCGATCGGTTCGATACGGGCCGTCCGGTTCACATGCGACCCGTTATAAGTCAGCTTGCGCAACACCGGATCGTAGCACGTGAACACCGGTCCGGCGTTCAGCGCGATACGGATGTTCAGTTCCGGCAGATCATACTCGCTCCAGTCCGTCCCGCGAACAAGATCACGCATGTTCAGCGCGAAGATGCCGGCATCCTCCACCCGGTCAAACACCGCACACACCGCATCCCCCCAGGTATTCTGGTGGATGGGCGGCTGTTCCAAAGTCTGCATCAGGTCAGCCACCTTGCCCAGGAAGTGATGCACAAAACCCGGTATCTGCACCTCGGTCAGCTTGGTGTAACCCACGATATCCGTGAAGATCATCGCCTTGATCTCCTGCCCGGTGGCCATCGTCTCCCGGGTCGGCACCACCGGGGCCGGTGCTGGAGCGGCCACGACGGGTTGCGCATCCGCTGCCGGAGCCGGGACCGGAGGCAGATAATCCGCCAGTGCCACAACCTCAACATGGGATTTCTGTTTGTTCTGCCAGTAATCCACAAAGGACTGTGTACCTCCTCGGCCATCACCGATCTTGCCATCCCAGACCACGATCGGCACCACGTCCATGCCGAGGAACCGGCTCTTCAGGATGGCCAATCCGCTCAAAGCCTGGTTGCAAAAGTCATACGCAGCCCCGTCGTTCGCATCACCCAGTTCACTCAGCACCGTGACGGTCGCGGCATTTTCGAGGATGCGGTCAAACCGCTTGCCCCAGTCTGTCCCCTCCACGATATGGACACTCGCCGCCTTGAAATCTTCCTTCTTGAAAGGCAGCACGATGTTCACCTCACCACCACGATGCAACAAGGCCTCCGCAAAGATGATGTCACCACCGCAAGCCAGCGAGGAGTAACCTACCTGCGCCTTCACCTGCTCCAATCGTTTCACTATGTCCTTCCGCACCACCTCTTCCAGCGCATGAGGGAACCGCGGGTTTTTACGTCCCGGCCGGTCAAACATATGCCCGGAGAATACGGCGATGCGCGGCAGGGAGAAGCAATGATCCATCTGGTTCGCATTGCCCGCGATGTACTCGGAAAGCAAACGCGCCTGCGAACGGGTACGGCTCAAGACCACCGAACTCACTCCACCCGTGCTCCCGCGCTTGTAATATTCCTCCGCCTTCTGCATGTCGCCGAGGATCAGATACGCCTCGGCCAGGGTCGCCTCCAGCCAGTAAGCTTCATCCGATTCCGGCCCCAAGGCAGCCAGCTTGCTCAGGCACATCTCCACCACCGCCCGGGCGATCTCCTGCGCTGCATCCTTCTCTCCATAGATAAGCCCCATGGATGCGGCATTGATGCCTGTGTAGTAACCCGTGTTCCGCTTGTACCCTTCCAGATACAACTCGTAACTCGTCTTGAGATGCTTCCGCTTTTCGTCCGGATCGGCCGCCAGCTGCCAGAAGTCTTTGTGGGTGCGCGCCAGGATGCCCAACGTCTCCTCGTCCTTATGACCGGACAGGCGCAACTGTTCCAAAATCGCATTCGCCCGCCGGGTCGCACCCGTGCGCGCCAGCGCCAGTGCCTGCAATTGGATCAATCGCAGGTCCCCCGGGAACGCCTGCAAACCCTCCTCCGCGATGTCGAACGCCACGAAAGCTTCACCCAATTTCAGCGCATTGTCCACCGCCCGCCGGTAAACCTGCACGTTCTGAAACCAGACCAGTTGCAGCCGTTCCTCCCAGATGCGCCGCAATTCCGCGATGGTCAGCTTGGGATTCTTGAGTTTGTCGATGACCTCGTTGGCCCGCTGCATCAGGTCATCGCTCGCCACCAAGGATTCCCGGGCTGCCTTGTCCTTTTTGTAACCCAGCGAGATCAGCGTCTTGACCGTTTCCAGCGCCGTCTTGCGGTCATACTCCTTCTCATTCTCCGGGAGCTGCTCATACGGCACCAGCATGGGATGCTGCTTGAGATCATCGCTCCGTTCAGGACCGTAAGACCAGCCCTCCTTCACGCGCTGCTGCGCCCACACATCATGGGCATTGGCGGCAAACAACTCGGTCAGACGGATGATCTCGTCTGTCAGCTGGACCTTGCCCGTGTCGAGCGGTTTAGGAACATACGGCTCGCCTGCCATGATAAATTACTCCGGCCAAATTTCTTCCCCAACTATATTGTCCTGAACGCCTTCATTCTTGGCCCAACCAATCCTTGGAATCAACGGCAAAGGGTGGTTTTATCTCCCTACTCCACCCGCATCTCCCGTTCCGTCTTCAATCGCAATTGTCCGCACGCGGCATCGATGTCATGCCCCTTCTCGCGGCGCAAGGTCGCCACCACCTCCTGCTGCTCCAGCGCCGCCAAAAACGCCTCTTGCGCCTCCACCTCCGGGCGCACCCATTCCAATCCGTCCACCTTGTTGTATGGGATGAGATTCACCTTCGCATGGAGCCGCTTCGCCAGGGCCGCCAGCGGTTTCGTCTCACTCAGCATATCGTTCACGCCCGCGATGAGGATGTACTCCAGCGTGATCATCTTGCTCTTGCGCTTCTGGTAGTAATCACACGCCGCCGCCAGCTCCGCTACGGGATACTTCTTGTTCACCGGCATGATACGGCTCCGCACCTCATCCGTCGCCCCATGCAAGGAGATGGCCAGCCGAAACTGCTCCGGCTCATCCGCCAGCTTGCGTATCTGCGGCGCTAATCCGCTCGTAGAGATTGTGATCTTCCGCGCGCCGATACCGCCACCCCACGACGCATTGAGCAAACGCAAGGCCTTCAGTAGATTGTCATAGTTCGACAGCGGCTCGCCCATGCCCATGATGACGAGATTGTTCACCACGCGCTCCGCCTTGGGCGTGCCATCCACCTGCTCCATCTCCTCCGGCAACTCATCATGCCAACGCTCTGTGGCGATGATCTGCTCCACGATCTCATCCGGACGCAAGTTGCGCTTCCACCCCTCCAGCCCGCTCGCGCAGAACTTGCACCCATACGCGCACCCCACCTGCGTAGAGACACACAGCGTATGCCGGTCGCTCCGTTCGCCGTAGAGCGAGGGGTTCGCCGGGATGAGCACGCTCTCGATAAGCGCCCCGTCCTGCAACTGCCACAAAAACTTCTGCGTCGTATCCCGCGAACCCTGCTTCCGGGCGATCCTGTGGGTATTCAGGGTGAACACCTCTGCCAACTTCACCCGCAACGCCTTCGGCAGATTAGTCATCGCATCCCACGAAGGCGCACGCCGCACATAGAGCCAGTTCAGTAACTGGTCCACACGATACGCCGGCTCGCCCATTTCAGCGAATTTCGCCGCGATCTCATCGCGCGTAAGCGATTTGATGTCTGTCTTATCGTCTTTCACGAAACCTCAATATAGCTATCGGCCAACATTCGCCAACAAATCAATCGTACGGCAAAATACCACAAAAAACGCGGGCAATCATTTGCCCGCGTTCTCGTGAAAACTACTCTCGCTTACTTCTGGATGTAATACTTGTTCGCGTAGTCCTGCACCATGCGCCAGGTGCCGTATTCAGGCACCAGCGTCACCATGGCGCGGCGGATGCGCTGGATCCACTGGCGCGGCACGCCGTTAGCATCCCGGTTGTAGAAGCCCGGAATCACCTCTTCCGTCAGCGCCTTGTAGAGGTTCTCGCTGTCGCGTTTATCCTGCTCCTCCACGTTGTCCGGATGCGTGTCGTCGCCGATGGAGAAACCGTTCGTGCCATCGTAGCCTTCACGCCACCAGCCATCCATGATGCTCAAGTTCAGGCAGCCGTGCACACCGCACTTCTGACCGCTCGTGCCGGAGGCTTCCAGAGGACGCCGCGGATTGTTCAGCCAGATATCGCAGCCGGATACCATCTGCCGTGCGACATGGATATCGTAGTTCTCAAGGAACACCAGATGCCCCGCCAACTCCGAATGTTTGCTGAGATGGATGACTTTCTGGATGTACTTCTTGCCTTCGTCATCCCGCGGGTGCGCCTTGCCAGCGAAGATGAACTGCACCGGGCGTTCCTGGTCCTTAACTAGCTTAACAACGTTTTCATACTGGTCGAAGATCAGTGGCGCACGCTTGTAGGTCGCGAAGCGGCGGGCGAAACCGATGGTCAATGCGCTCGGATTCAGCAACTGATCCAGCGTGATGAAATCGTTCTGGCCAAAGCTGCGACCCTGAAGGAGCAGACGGCGACGGGCGAACTCGATCAACTCACGGCGCAGCTTGAAGCGCAGCGCCCAGATCTCCTCATCCGAGACAAATTCCGGATCGGCCATCTTCGCCCAGAACTCCGGCTTGTTCACCTCGTTCTCAAGATGCAGCGCCGGTTTCTTGCTCCAGAAAGCCGTCTCCTCGCCCGTGGGCATGGTCATCTTCTCCGCCGCCAGCTTACGCCGCCAGAAGCGCCGTACCGTGCCCTTCATCCAGCCCAATGTGTGGATGCCGTTCGTGACATGCCCGATGGGCACTTCATCCACAGTCCCGTTGGGATACATGCAGTGCCACATCTCCCGGCTCACTTTGCCATGCAATTCGCTAACGCCATTCGCTGCCCGTGAACCGCGCAGGGCCAGCACCGTCATGCAGAAAAGCTCGCTCTTGTCCGCCGGGTTCACGCGGCCCAAGCCCATGAACTGCTCGGGCGTGAGGCCCAGTCCCTGAGTGATCTTCAGCATGCCGTAGTTCACCAGATCGCGGCTGAAGCGGTCATGACCGGCAGGCACCGGTGTATGGGTGGTGAAGATACATTCCTGCTTGGTGGATTGCAGTGCCTGCTCAAACTTCATCCCGGACGCCATCTTCTCGCGGGTCAATTCCAGCACGAGGAAAGCCGCATGACCTTCGTTCATGTGGAAGGTGGAAGGCTGAACCCCCAAGGCCCGCAGCAACCGCACACCGCCCACCCCCAGGAGGATTTCTTGCAAGATACGCGTGGTGCTGTCACCGCCATACACGCGCAGGGTCAGGTCACGATAGTGCTGCTCGTTCTCCGGCAGATTCGTATCCAGCAGATAGACCGGCGCCCGGCCCACATTCACGCGCCAGGCCCGGAAGGACACCTGTGAGGTCGCCATCCACACGGTGCAGATGAGCGGCTCACCCTTGGCGTTAAGCACGGGGTCCACCGGCAGGTTCTTCGGATTGAGCAGGGTGTAATATTCCGTCTGCCAGTTCTCGGCATTGATGGCCTGCTGGAAGTAACCTTCACGATAGAAAAGGCTGATACCTACAAAACCCAGCCCAAGATCGCTCACCGCCTTGGTGTGATCACCAGCAAGCACACCCAAACCGCCTGCCGCGATCGGCAGGGTCTCGTGGAAACCGAACTCGGCCGAGAAGTAAGCCACGGGATTGTCTTTGAGCTTAGGTGCATTGATCGCCCCCCAAGTCTCAGTGTCACCCAGGTAGTTCTTGAAATTCTCCAGCACCTCATGCACCCGGCGCGCAAACTCATGATCCTGCAGACGCATCCGCAACTCATAGTCTGACACCTCATGCATCACCGCCACGGCATTGTGATACAGGTTCTGCCAACTCCGCGGGGACAGCTCCTGAAATATCTCCTGTGCCTCCTGATTCCAAGTCCACCAGAGATTATGGGCAAGTTGGTGAAGCCCGGTGACCATTTCCGTGATTTCTGCGCTCGAAAAAGATGTTTTGCTCATGGTGATTTGAATTATCCGGCCGAAACTGCCCGCCGCAGGCGAACGTCCCCAACGCTAGTCAGCAGATTGCTCTGGGGCAATCCTCATCTTGCATCGATTTGCTAATCCAAATCCCTGTTTTGATGAAGAAAAACCGGAAATCACGTTTGTCAGTTTAAGAAGTATCAGTTAGATTCACCAAGAGTATTCCGAACGCTAAAAAAGCCGTGTCAGCCAAACTTTTTACCACCCTCAGCTTGGTCCTTGGCATTGGTATGTGCCTGGCCCGGGCGCAGAGCGGGGCTCGTCCTCTTTCGTTGGATCTATCCAGCACGAATTCCGTAAAGACAAACGCGCTCCCCAAGCCCAACATCAAGGAAGTCAGTCCGGGTGTCTATGAGGTTGGCTTGGTGCGTCTGGATAAGGCGACCAAGACAATCTCGTTCCCGGCCGTGGTCAATATGCGGGATGGGATCGCCGAATACTGGCTCGTTAATACCGGAGGCAAGGTCCACGAAAGCGTCCTCCGCACCGACGCCAAGCCCGTCAACATTCATGTCGCCATGTTGCTGCTCGGTGCCCATGGACGCGCCAACCTGACAGCGAAAGAACGCATTGAGGACAAATCCACCTATGGCGATACCGTCGCCATCTGGGTGGAGTGGACGGACTCGAAAGGGAACAAGCACCGAAACCGCGCCGAAGAATGGGTCAATGACCTCTCCCAGAAGGCGCCGATGAGCAAAGGTGACTGGATCTATAATGGTTCCTGGATCTTCAACGGCACCTTTGTCGCCCAGCGGGAACTTTCCATCGTTTCCAACATCCATGATCACGATGCTCTCATCAACAATCCCCGTCTGAAAAGGGAGGATGATGACAATTGGACCATCGAAACCAAGGCGGTGCCACCCAAAGATACTCCCGTCACCGTTATCATTGAACTTGTGAAGCCGTATGTTAAACCTGAGCCCAATGAAACTAAGTCGTAATCCCTTGTTGTTTCTCTGCACCGCCCTTTCGTTATTGCTGCCAGCGGTCGCTTTCACCCAAACGTTGCCGGACAAGACTCGCGATGCCTCACTCGCCCACGAAGTCCAGCGTGCCATCGATCGCGGCCTCGAATATCTTGCGAAACAACAGACCCCTGAGGGTAACTGGGCTCCCGCTGAGCACCCGGCCATCACCGCCCTCGCCGTCACCGCCATTCAGGGCGACCCCTCCGGTGTCTGGCCCAAAAAGGATGCTGCCAAGCTAAAGCTCGCTTACGATTTCATCCTGAAAAACGCGAAAGAGGACGGCAGCATCCACGCGAACAAGCTGATGACCTATAACACCTCCCTTTCGCTGATGGCGCTTGTGCTTGCGAAAGACCCCGAGTACCGCCCAGCTATCGAACGGGCCCGTACTTATCTCATCGCCACCCAGTTCGATCTGAATGAAAAGGGCAAGATCGATTCCCCGCATGACGGGGGCTTCAGCTACGGAAATGCTTTTGAGAAAGGTGACATGAGCCAGACCCTTGTAGCCTTGCAAGCCATGTATTACTCGAAAGCCGTCGTCAAAGACGGCGAGAATGGCACCGTCAAAGACCTGAACTGGGAAGCAGCGCTCAAATTCATCGAGAACTGCCAGGACCTGCCTAAACCAGGTGAAACCAGTGTCGCCGAGAACAATGGCGCTGGCGGATTCACCTACGGTCCCTTGGAATCGAAAGCCCCTTCCATCACCAACGCCATCACCGGCAAGGTCTCTCTGCGCACCTACGGCAGCATGACCTACGCCGGCCTGCTCAGCTACATCTATGCTGACCTCAAGAAAGATGACCCGCGTGTGACCTCCGCCGTAAGCTGGCTGGAACAAAATTACACCTTGAAGGAAAATCCTGCCATGGGCGCCCAAGGTCTCTACTACTACTACCACCTCATGGCCAAGGCGCTGCAAACTTACGGCATCGACGAACTCAAGACCAAGGACGGCCAGACCGTCAACTGGCGCAAAGATCTCGCCCTGCACCTCATGAACAAGCAGCAAGCCGACGGCTCATGGATCAACCAGGAGAATGCGCGCTGGTGGGAAAAGGAACCCATCCTTGTGACCGCTTATACAGTGATGGCGCTCGAATTCGCTCACCGCGGATTGCAATAGAATGCCCCATACCCGGGCGCGGATGACGTAGGCATGATTTGAGGACGAAACACACTGAGCATTTTCCGTTGTGAATTGGAACATTCCTTCGTCATTCGGTTTTCGTCATTCGTTCTTCCGCGCCGCACTAGTTACGCTTCTTTTCACTATCGCGTTCACCAGCGGTGCGGCGGAGATCCGCATCGCAACTTACAACGTCGAGAACTACATCGACCATACCGCGAGCGGTCGCCAGCTCAAGAGCGCTGAATCCAAAGCCAAGGTCCGCGAATCCATCCGCGCACTGAAAGCGGATGTCATCGCCCTCCAGGAGATGGGGCTGGAATCGGCTTTGCAAGAGTTGCGCTCCTCCTTGAAAGCTGAGGGGCTCAACTATCCTTACTGGAAGCATGTGCGTGGTTACGATACCAACATCTTCGTCGCCGTTCTCAGCAAGTATCCCTTCACCGCCGAGCGCCCACACACCAACGCCAGTTATCTCGTGAATGGCCGGCGCTTGCAGATGAGCCGTGGTATCGCCGAAGTGGATATCAAGGTGAACAATACCTACACCTTCACCCTCTTCACGGCGCATCTGAAATCCAAACGCCCCATCGGCATCGCCAACGAGGCGGATATGCGGGAGGAAGAAGCTCGTGTATTGCGTGGCTTGATCGATGAACGGCTGAAGGCCAACCCGAATGCCAACCTCGTCATCATGGGCGACATGAATGACACCAAGGACTCCAAGCCCATCAAAACTCTTGTCGGTCGCGGCCGCACGAAACTCACCGACACCCGTCCACCCGAACGCAACGGTGATACCCTGCCCGCCGAGAAGCCCGGCTATGATCCGCGCAATATCGCGTGGACACACTTCTACGGATTAGAGGATAGTTATTCGCGCATCGACTACATCTTCCTCAGTCCCGGCATGGCCCGTGAATGGAATCCGGCCGAGAGCTACGTCCTCGCCCTGCCCAACTGGGGTCTAGCCTCCGATCACCGCCCATTAGTCATCACAGTGAGTGCTCAAGATAAGTAGGCGGGCAGCTCCTTATCCCTCACCTGCCTTGACGCACTTGCCCGCGCTCGTCACTCTGCCGGTCATGCTTTCCATCCGACTGTCCGTCCAACGGCTCGCCCTGTTGCTGGGCGTTTACCTCCTGTCTCTTTCCGGATACAGTGCCGAGGTCAACCTGCTCATCTTCGGTGACTGGGGCAATGGCGGTGGGCCGGAGCAGACCGCCGTCGCCAAGCAGGCCGCCGAATACGCCAAGAAGAACAACATCAAATTCGATGCCGCCCTGCTGCTGGGTGACAACTTCTACAAGAAGATGGATGGTGGGGTGAAAGACCCGCGGTGGCAAACCGAGTTCGAGAAGATGTTCGATTCCGAAGTCCTTGCCATGCCCTTCTACGCCGCACTGGGAAATCATGACTACGAGGGAGAAAAATCCCAGATGCAACTGGAATACAGTCGGCTCCATCCTGATGGCCGCTGGAAGATGCCCGCCAAATGGTATCGCGTGAACCTCCCGGAAAAAGACCCTATCGTCACCGTCCTTGTCCTCGACAGCAACTACGCCAAACTCACCGAGGACGAATGGAAGACCGAGACCGCCTGGTTTGAAAAACAGCTCCAACGCAAGGACAATGCCGGCTGGACCATCGCCACCGCCCATCACCCGCTCTTCACCGCCGGCCAGCATGGCGACACCAAAAAGATCATCGCGGACTGGGGCCCGGTTCTCAAAAAGGGCGAACTCGATTTCTTCATGTGCGGCCATGACCACGACCTGCAACACATCGAGATGCCCGGCTGGTCCACCACTTTTCTCCTCGCGGGCGGTGGTGGCGGCAAGATCCGGCCCATGAAACGCAACGATCGCGGCCCCTTCACCCGCTCCCTCTACGGCTTCCTCCACCTGAAGGTCACCGCCGAAACCGCCACCGGCACCTTTGTGACCAAAGACGGCGAAATCCCCCACCAGTTCACCCGTTCGTCCACCGGCAAGATCGAAGTCCTCAGCACCACGGGCCGCGACCAGCCGGGCGCAGACAAAGGCGAGAAATAAACGGGCCTTACTTCACCGGCATCAACTGCACCGCATCCACGATCACATGCCCGTCGGTATCCTTGTTTGAGATCTCCACGCTGTATTCCTTACCGGCCTTGAACTCATACGTTCCCAACGGCTGGAAAAGCTTGTCGATGGGCGCGACCTTCCGCTGGTTCACCTTCACCTCGGCGAAGCCGCCTGCGTGCGTGATCTTCACCGGCACATTCGTCGCACGGTTGCCGTTCTGGCTGTAGCCCACCCGCACCTCATACTTGCCATCCGCTGGCACTTTCACCGGGAAACGCGCTGTCTGACCGCCCTTGCCTTCATTCCCATCATGCCGGTAACCCAACGCCACAAATGGCGAAGTGGTATGCCCGCTCATGCCAAAACCGCTGAACACCGCCTGTTCATCATCCACCACCACACCCCTCAGAGATTTCGGATCAATCCCGCTCGGGCCAGAACTCGTCTTCTTTGGTCCCGTCCACACCAGCACCTGCTTGTCCGCCGCCAGCCGCTCATGCAGCTTCGCGTAATCGATCTTCTGCACCGCCGTCTTCTCATCGATGGCTTGCGCCGCGGCAGTCGCGGCGGATTGCCCCAGCACCATAAACACCGGCTCCATGCGGATGGACCCATACGCGATATGCGTCGCTGAAAGACACACCGGCACCAGCAAGTTCGCACACTGCTTCGCCGACGGCACGATGGACTGATAACTGATCGGATACGGCGAAAACCCGCCGACCTGCACATCGCCTTCATTGCGCACATGACCGTTCGCATCCACGTAACGCTGCTGGTTATGCGAATCCATGGTGTAAGCCGCCAGACCCACGGCATCTTTCGCCTCTTCGCGACCCTGGCAGTTATGCTGCGTCATCACGTAATCGCTCACCATGCGACGCGCTTCGCGGATGTAGAGCTGCTCCTGCCAGCCATTGCCCTCCGCGAACTCATCCTTGGTCACGCCCCAGCGTGAGACTTCCTTCCGCACGTTCTCCGGAATCCGCGGATGATTCGCCAGCGTCCACACCAACCCCTGTTGATACAGCCGGTGCTGCGCCACGATCTTCTCCCGCTCCGCGTAGGACGCCTCGGGATAATCATAGTTCTGCCCGATGAAATCCGTGGAGAAACCCATCTTGTTGTTCGTGTCCGTCTTGCGGTTCGGCATCGGGGAATTGATCCACGGTGCCACGCGCTCACCCGCCTCGTAATTACGGAACAACAACTCATACCACAGCTCGTTGTAACCCTCGGGCTTGTGGAACGGGATGCGGTTATCCGGATGATCCGTCAGGCACATGCGGAAGCAATACGCCTGCACCCGCTTATCCGCCCCGCCCTCTTCGCCGGGGCCGTTAGGATCGATATGCGGCAATAATCCACTGCTCGGATCACCCTTCTTCACATACGGATCAATCCCCCGGTAAAGCTGATGTGAGCGCGCATGCGCCGTCTGCACCCCGTTCAACGTCTCGCCATACTGCGCATTCGCCTCGCGCCCCACGGTGTAGCTCACCTTCGCCGAGGCCATCAGGTCACCCTCATACGTCGCATCGATGAACATCTTGCCGCGGAAGGTTTTCCCGGACTCCATTTTGATGGCAATGATACTCCATGGGATGGATTTCGTCATCGCCACCCCGCTCTCACGGTTCAAGCGCTCCCCATACACCACCTCGATATCGTTGGCCTTCACCCAGGTATTGAAGATGTTGAGCGCCACATGCGGCTCGAAGGTCCACATCGTCTCTTCGCCCGCAGCGGTGCGAGATTGCCCGTCATCCTTGTGCGTCTTGCGTTCCTGCCATTTCCAGGCTTCATCAGCATCGTAATGCTTCCGGATCGCCTGATAAAACTCCCGCGCGATGCCCCCGATCGCCGCCTTATTCCCGATGTCCGTCTGGCCCAAGCCGCCGCTGCTCAAGCCACCCAACCGCATCGTCGGCTCGATCACCACCACCGTCTTCCCCAGCCGCTTGGCTTGCACCGCCGCCGCGACACCGGCAGATGTGCCGCCATAAATGACCAAATCATACTCCGCCGCCCGCACAGAGCTGACACCAAAAACACACAAGACCAGTAAAGATAAGAATTTCATGCCGCGCATAGGATTCATCACATTGTTCCAAAGCAAACCACCTGGGCAAGCGCCATGTGGGTTCATAAATTAAGTCCCCTCCATCCGATTTTGGACATTGCTCATCCCTTCGTCATTGGCCATTTCACCTCAATCAAGGTGGATGAACCCCCGCCGGATCGCCTCCGCCGTCGCCTGCGCCCGGTCATTCACCTTCAGCTTCACGAACAGGTTGCTGATATGGCGTTTCACCGTGTCCTCCGAGATGAACAGCTGCGCACCGATCTCTTTGTTGCTCAAGCCGCGGCCCAGTAACTGCAATATCTCCTGTTCCCGTGGGCTCAAGTCCGGCTCCGCCACACGGGCGGCCAGACGCGAAGAGATGGCCGGGGGCATGAAACGCTCGCCCTTTGCCAAAGCCCGCACCGCCGCAAGCAATTCCTCACGCGGCGATGATTTCAGCAAGTAACCGAACGCCCCCGCCTGCGTCGCCCGGTAGATGTCTTCATCCCCATCGTAGGTCGTGAAGATGAGCACCCGTGCCTGCGGAAACTCCTTCATCAACTCCGCTGTGGCTTCGATGCCGTTCTTGCCCGGCAACCGCAGATCCATGATCACCACATCCGGCAGTTTCTCCCGATAGAGCGCCAGTGCCTGATCTCCCGTCTCCGCCTCGGCCACCACATCCAGATCCTCCTCCAGCGCCAGTGATGCCACCACCCCGCTCCGCACCACGAAATGGTCATCCACCACGAGTAATTTGATCGGTTGCGTTGTCGTATTATCGCTCATGTCCTAGCCTTTGACTCCGAGCGGCGCCGTAAATTCGACCTTTGTGCCCTTGCCCGGTTCGCTGCTCAGTTGAAAATCTCCGCCCGCTTTCTTCGCCCGCTCCTGCATCCCTTGCAAGCCGAAGTGACCCGGCTTCGCTGCGCTGCCCTTGGAGCTGTCGATGCCCACCCCGTCATCCGTCACCGTTAGCCGCACTTGCGCCGCCAGCACCTCGATCTTCACCGCCACCGTCTTCGCCTGCGCATGCTTCACTGCGTTCGTCATAGCCTCCTGCGCAATACGCAAAACCGGATGCGCCAGACTCTGCGGCAACCGCGCCAACTCACCTTGAACGCTGACCGTGACCTTCACCCCGGAATCACCAGAACGCTCTACTGCGCTGCGTTCCAATATTTGTCGCAACAATGCCGGCTCTACTTCCGAGCCGCGCAGGTTCCATACAAACTCCCGCGCCTCCACCTGCAAGCGCCCCACCAACTTACGAGTCGCTTCTACCAAGCCCTTCGCCTTCGGCTCCTCTACGCGAGGCACCACGGCATCCAACCGCAGTGATAGCCCGATCAATTCCTGCTCCAAAGTATCATGGAACTCGCGCGCGATGCGTTGCCGCTCCTCCAGCGCCGCCGCCCGTTCCACGCCCTGCCGGATGATGGCCGTCTGTTTCTTCACGCGCACATTCAATTGCAAGGCCCACATCAACGCCAGTAGGGCCAGCAACAGGAATATGCCCATCGCATAACCCAACCGCTCAGGGGTCCACCACGGCGGCGCCGTCAGCACCAGCATGTCTTGCGGCGAACGCAGCAACAGCTCGAAAGCCCGCGGACTACTGCTGAAGCTCGGCGATGCCGAGTTCGCCTGTTCCACCAGGCACACACCTGTCGCCCGGATACGTGTTCCCGTCTCAAGTTTGAAGGGCAGCTCCGCCTCACTGCGTTCCAATCGAGCGCGGAACACTTCATTGCTGCTCTGTAACACCAGCGTCGTTTCCGAACGGCCAGCGAGGAATTCCAGCACCGTGGCTTCGAGTGAGATGAGGTTCGCATCCAATGTTCCGCGCAAGACCTGCCGCACATTCGTGACCACCGGCTCCGGCGCATTCGTCCGCGCCACCCGACGATACACTGCCTCTTCCAGCATCGCACTGAAGGGCCCCATCGCCGGAAACCCCGCCACCTCCACCACATCACCCGGCTCAAGCCGGCCCACCGCCGGTGCCAGCACCCGCAAGCCTTTATCTTCATCCCGCAGATACAACGCGTTGCCCGTCTGACTCGCCGTCACCACGCCCTGCACTTTCACGCGATGCCCATCAAATCCATCCGGCGCGAAACGCAGCAATGAATTCAACGGCGACAACTCCCGTGCGAACGGTTCGCTTGGCGCCGCTTCCAGCACCTCGATCTCTTCCATGCGTTGGATGCGGATATGCGGAGCCACCAACTGCCGTTTACCATTGATGAATCCCGCCGCCAGCCCGCGCACTTTCACCCGCGCATCCACCAACGCTTCATCCGCCTCCTTCAACGGCTCAGAAGCCTGCACCTCGATCTTCCGGCTGCCCACGGCCAGCAGCAATGTGGTCCGGTCCTTGGGCACACCGAGCACCTGACGCCCAACGCCCTGCAACTCCACCCATTCGTAATTGAAACGCCCTGCCGCCAGATCATCGAAGCTCACTTGTCGCGGCACTGGCAGGGAACCCTGCGCCAGGACCTCCACTTTCTCCGCATCGATGCCCGGCACGTATAATCCCGGGAACGTCTTGCCCCTTACCCGCACGCGCAGACCCGGTTGCAATCCCGAACTCGTCGCCTTCCCTTTGAAAAAAGTTCCACCTGTCTCGTCCTGAAAGAACACCGTCCGACCAAACTCCACCAGCGTAACCACTCCGGTCACATCCACGGGCAGACCGGTCTCCGCCGCCTCAGGCGTCGTCCGTCGGATATCCAGTGCGGTGCGCAGAACTTCGACATCGGCATCCGCTGCCTGCGCCTCAATGCGGTTGATCAACGCGCACCACAGCAACAAACACAGCCATCCGGCGATGCGAGTTGAACTTCTGGGCGCTGATAAAATCATGTGAACTGCTCCAGCATTAAAACGTCGCCTTACAAAAGGCGAGGCAATCCGTTGCGCCTCCTGAAGGCAGGACTCGACGGATAACCGCCTGCCGGTAATGCTCAGTGCGTGGCAGATGTATCGGTCAATGAATGGTGGTTGCTGGATTCTGGCGCGTGTGCTCCGGCGGAGAACATGGCGCTTGATGAGGCGTTACTAGAACGGGTCGCAGAACTCGGCCAGCCCGTGCTCCGTTTTTATGGTTGGACGGAACCCGCTGCGACCTTCGGCTATTTCCAGAAGTATGCGGATGTGGAACTGATGACTGGTTTGCGTCCCCTGTTGCGCCGCCCCACCGGTGGCGGGCTGGTGCCGCATAAGAACGACTGGACTTACAGCGTCGCCTTCCCACCCGGGCACGAATGGTACGAGCTCAATGCTGAAGCGAGTTATCAGAGGGTGCACGAATGGATCCGCGATGCCTTCGCGCAACTTGCGTTGACCACCGAACTGTCCCCCTGCTGTCAGAAGGACATGCCCGGCCAGTGCTTCATCGGCGCGGAGAAGCATGACCTGTTGCATGGCGGGAAGAAGATCGCCGGTGCCGCGCAACGCCGGAACAAGCATGGCCTGCTCATCCAAGGCTCCGTGCAACCGCCCCCGCCCAACCTGTCGCGCACGGATTGGCAGGCAGCGATGAAAGAGGCGGCTGACAAATCGTGGGGCGTGCAGTGGCGTGAATTTTCAAAGAGCCCAACGCCGCGTGTAGCCGAACTGGTGCAGGAGAAATACGCCTTGGACGCGTATAACCGGAAACGGTGAGCCGCTGGCCGGAAGCTATTCTGGAAGAGGCCAAAAATCGTAAAGGAAAGTCCTCTGCTGATACTTGAAGCCGGGCTCCCGGATAGTTATCGTCCCTCGCGGATTGGGGAAAAACTAACTGCGCTCATTTCATATATGCGATTGAATCACTTTTTACGGCTTACTATGGGCATAGCCCTACTGGCGGGTGGATTGGCAATTAATGCCGCCACGCCTGACTGGTCGGCCAAACTCCCGGAGAACATCAAATGGCAGACCGTCACGGGTGTCGGCACGTTACTCGTCGGCACGGACAAGGCCATTTACAGCCTGGACCCGGATTCCGGTGAGGTCATGTGGAAGCGCGAGGAGTTCGAAAAATCCGCGCCCTTCAACGTACGCGAGATCGAGGGCACGCCGATCCTGTTCATCAACGATTACTCCAGCAACTTCAACCCAAAGACCAAGCTCTATGCCGTGAACCTGCTCACCGGAGAGATCATCTGGGAGACACCGCAGGAACAGGGTTATCCGCTCGGGGCTTATCCTTTCAATGAGCAAGGCATCGCCGTCGTGGTCTCCCAAGGCTATACGGACAAGGAAGGCACCGGCGTGTTCCTCACCGCCTATGAAACCGCCACCGGCAAACAGGTCTGGCGCGTGAAGCACTCCAAGAAGGGAGCTTTCCCCCTCCATCCGGCAGACAACAGCGGCACCTTCAATGTGAAGATGGACCTCAGCGGTCATCAAGAACCTGTGATCGTGGGCGATTCGCTCTATGTCCCCTTCTCCGGCGTGCATTGCTACGATGTGAAGACCGGCGCGCTCAAGTGGGAGAAAGAATTCAAGACCGTGCCCAAGGAGTTCAAGCGCGCCT
>JAURFH010000067.1 GCA_030834415.1 Verrucomicrobiota bacterium
GCGTCTCGGACTCATCGCCGCTGCCCGAATCACCGACCCCGCGCTCGTCGCCCCCGCCCGCGAACTCGATGATGTGTCGCTCACCGTGGTTGGTGCCCGTGATCTCGCGAGAGCCGAGCAGGCGGCGGCCGACTGGGGCAACAGGGAAGCGATATTGGCATCGACCAGATACGCCACGATCTCATCACCCAATTGCACATAACGCTGACCACCTACCGGTGTCTCGTCACCAATCTTCACCGTGAGACGTTCATTGTTCTGCACTAAAGTGAATTGGGCACGCGGTGGTTGCAGTCCGTAATCGGCCAGACCGCGGGGAGACTTGGCCAGCTCCGTGGCCGGGATGGTCGTGACCCAAGCCAGCGAGGCGCAGCCATCGAGGAAGTTCTTGGCCTGTTGTTGCCAGGCCGGGTAAGTCACCGGTGCGATCACCCGCCAAGTGTTGTTCGTGCGCTCGAGCGAAACGGAATTAGTCCCCACTTGCACTTCGATGCGGGAGACCAAGGCAGGTTGCAGCTTGTTGAGCAGCCGATGCTGAACGACGGTCTGGTTTTGGGAGTTTAGCCCATCGCGCTCAAAGAAGTAGACAAACGCAAAGAGGGCGGCTGCCGCCACCACCAGACTCCATGTGTTCTTTGTGTTCATCAGTTACAATCTATCTTCTTACCGCCGCCGCCGTAGCCAGACCAGCAGGCCAAAGGCGAAAACACCACCGGGCATCGCCCCCAACATGATCCAGCGCAGCAGGGTCATCTGTGAATTCGAGACGGAGAGCTGGTACTCCGTAAATGCCCGCGGGCCGATGGCGCCGAGCAGGAAAGAGCGGTCCAGCAACCAGTTGATGGATTGCCGGGCAAACTCCTCATTACCCGGAGCGCTCATGTATTGGTTGTCCAGCATGTGCGAATCGCCCACGACGACCAGGCGGGTGGTGCCACGCTGCAAGGTGACATTGCGCAGGCCGCCTTTTTCCACAGCCACCGCCAGCGGTATCTCCCCTTTCCGGTCAGCGGGAGCGAGATAGGGGGTGAGCACATCTTTGCGGAAATCCGTGCGGGCTTCACCCGCCGGGCCGGTGGAGAAAAGCTCGGTCACTTGCGCGGAATCCACCTGCGTGGCGAACCCGGGCATCTTGCCGACGGAGCGTGGATAGAAGAGATACAGCCGGTCCTTCGCTTGGACGATCGGGTGGGAACCCCTGTTCTCGACCATCAGCGTGCCGCTCTCCTGCATGTTCGGCTCGTCGAAGACGACATCACGGCCGGTGGCGATGCCCCACTTGGCCAGCGTGCGCTCCCAGCCGGGGCGGGTGTAGATGTTCATCAAGAGCAGCAGGCGGCCGCCGGAGCCGAGATAACTTTCCACACGCTCCAGTTCCTCCGTCGTGGGTTCATGGATGGGGCCGGCGATGACGAGCAGGTCGCAATCGGCGGGGACTTCTTTCGTGCGTTGGAGATCTAGGGCAGCGGTGCGGACGTTGCTGGCGGCGAGCAGGTCGATGAATTTTTTGTAGCCGAGTTCGGAATCCTGCGTCGGGTCATGCTCCTTGTGGCCGGTGAGGTAATAGGCGTTGTAGGGCCGGGCACTGCTTACGCTGAGCAGCTTGGCGGTGAAGTAGAGCTCGCCTTTGAAGGCTTTGCGTTTCACTTCCTTGCTCTTGCCCTGCAGGAGCTCGCTCATGTCCATGTCCGAGAGCTGTCCCTCGCTGACAAATTCCATGCGATCATTGGCGGCGAACAGAACCATGTCCCGGCTGCCTGCTCCCAGCCGGAACTGGGTGATGATCTCGGCGGCGCGGGCCGGCTCCGTGGCGTAGTTCACGGATTCCAGTTTGATGTGCGGACTGAGTGCGGCGTATTCCTTGAGCATGGAGCTGACGTAGGGATACATCGGCTCCTCGGGGTTGAAATAGATGATGACGCGAACGTCATTCGTGAGGGACTTTAGCACCTGCAGCGTGGTGGGCGTGAACTCGCCCTGCTCCGAGTCACTGACGTGATGACGGGTGTAATGCCGCAGCGAGAGATAGTTCACCAGCATCAGGATCACCGCCACGGCGGCGATGGCCAACAGCACATGAAAGCCGATGAACCAGCGGCGGCCGGTGGAGAAGCTGGGAGATGAGTTGCCGGATTCCGTGCTCATTTCCACCGCCTGCTTTCCACGACCTTGAGCGTGAGATAAAGGAACATCACCGTGAGGGTGACATAGAAAGTCACGTGACGCGTATCGATGACCCCGCGCACGAAATCCCCCATGTGGTCGAACATGGAGATATGCGCCGCCAGCTTGGATGCCAGCCCGTCACCCAACGGCACCATCTTGGAGACGAAGCTCAGAAAGAACAGGCACAGACCCATCGCGAACGCATTCATCGCGGCCAAGATCTGGTTGCGCGTGATGGATGAGGCGAAGATGCCCATGGACATGAACAGGCAGCCGAGCAGGAAGATGCCCAGGAACGTGGTGGAGAGCGGACCCGCTGCGACTGCATCCGGCTGCGAGGTGTAGCGCTTCATAATCAGCGGATACGCCAGCAGAGGCAGCCAGGTGATGAGAAAGAAAATCAGGTTGCCGGTGAATTTGGCGAGCACCACTTCCAGATCGCTGACCGGCGTGGTCATCAACGTCTCATAGGTGCCGCTGGCCCGCTCCAGCGCGAAGCTGCGCATGGTGATGACCGGGGCCGCCAGCAGGACGATGAGCCAGAAGAACGCCGTCTCGTAGAACAACTCGATGATCGGCACGGCCACAGGAGTGGCGTTCAATGACTTCAGCATGAGCGTCATGCTCAGGCCGAGCAGGAAGAGCACGCCGGCCATGACGGCGTAACCCGTCAGGGAAATGAAGAAGGCGCCGAGTTCGCGGCGGACCAGAGTCACGAAGGTTTGCATCTTAGAAACCCTCCTCTTCTTTGTCCGTGCGGGTGATGCGCACGAAGATGTCTTCCAGCGAATGGCGGTTGCGCGTCAACTCACGCAGCTTCCAGCCCTTGCTGTGGACGGTGTCAAAAACGACCTGGCGCAAGTCCGCTCCTGCACGACCCGTCAAAGAGCAGCGGAGAAATTCTCCTTCAGCGGGGGCGATGTCGAAGTATTCGATCTCGGGCAGTTGTTCCCAGCATTGCTTCAGATCAGCCTCGGTCGCGGCGATCTCGGCGACCACCTGGCTGTCTTCATTCACGCTCTTGCGCAGGTTGTCCAAAGTATCCGAGGCCAGGATTCGGCCGGAGCGAATGATGAGCGCGCGGCTGCAGGTCATCTCCACTTCCGGGATGATGTGAGTGGAGATGAGGACGGTATGTTTCCCGGCCAGACTCTTGATGAGTTGGCGCACGGAACGGATCTGATGCGGATCCAGACCGATGGTGGGTTCGTCCAAAATGATCAGGTCGGGTTCGTGGACCAGAGAATCTGCCAGACCGACGCGCTGGCGATAACCCTTGGACAGGGTGCCGATGACTTTGGAGGCGACGTCCTGCAGTGAGCATTGTTCCGTCACCACATCCACGCGTTCACGACTGCGGGCACGCGAGAGGCCTTTGAGACGGGCGCGAAATTTCAGGTATTCCCGCACGCGCATATCCGTGTGCAGGGGATTGTTCTCCGGCATATAGCCGATGCGGCGGCGTACTTCATCTGCCTGCGTGAAGATGTCGTGTCCGGCGACCTTGGCCGAACCGGAGGTGGCGGCCATGAAGCAAGAAAGGATGCGCATGGTGGTGCTCTTGCCGGCGCCGTTGGGTCCGAGAAACCCCACGATCTCGCCCGGGCGCACATTGAAGGTCAGCCCGTCGATGGCGGTATGGCCGGCATACCGTTTCGTCAGGTTGTCTACTTCAATCATCCACTCGTCGCTCATGTAATGTAATCTTGTGCCCCCATTCTTGCGGGCAGATGGCCCGGGCACCAAATGAAAAATCGTTATCTTAAGGTGATTTCCAGAGTGCCGGACTGGGGAAAGCCCTGACGAGGGATGAGCAGACAGTTCAATCCCAGCTTTTCCCCGGGCGACTTGGCGTGGATCAGACGGGCGAACCGGACCATGTCGGTCATGGCCTGACCATCAACTCCTTGGACCAGAACGGCGGCTTTTTGCAGGACATCCGCCAGCGGACTGTCCTTATCCACTTCGGTGACGACAAACCCGGTGAACTGAAGGCGCTGGCCCTTGGTCTCCTCGGGGGTCAGTTCCCGCAGGGTCAGTCCGGTGCGTTTGGCCACGAGATCGGCGTTGAAATAGGAGCTTTCCGGGATGAGATGCACGGTGATGTCACGCGTCATCTCGCCTTGGCGGACTTGCAGTTCGACGGGCTTGGCCACGGTGGAGTTCAGCAGTTCGCGGGTGTATTCGATGAAGCTGCGGGCGGTCTTGCCATTGATGCGCAAGACGACATCCCCTTCACGCAAACCGGCTTTGAAAGCGGGGCTCTCCGGCTGCACGGTAGCCAAGATCAAGGGAATGGAACCGGGCTTCACCCGGGCGCCGAACCACTGGGAGCGCAAAGTTTCCGGGGTGAGTTGTTCAGCCATGGATTCACCCACGCGCTTGATGGGGATGGCGAAGCCGATGCCCTGCCCCTCGCTGTAAACGGCCACGTTCATGCCGATGAGTTCGCCATCCATATTGACCAGCGGGCCGCCGCTGTTGCCGGGGTTGATGGCGGCATCGGTTTGCAGCCAGTCCAGCACATCGAGCTTTTGATCGGCGGTCGCGGGGCGACGGCTCTTCGAGCTAAGGATGCCTTTGCTCACGGAACCGCCCAGCCCGAAGGGATTGCCCAGGGCCACGACGCTTTCGCCGAGCATCAGATCGTCATCACGGGCGAATTCAATCGCCTGAAACTTTTCATTCCCCTTGGCGATGATCTTCAGGATGGCCACATCGCTCTGGCTGGTGCTGGTGACGCGGGTCGCCTCGTATTCGCCGCCCCCTGCTTCTTCGGAGAGTTTGACCCAGATACGGTTCGCGCGGCGGATCACATGGTCATTGGTCAGGATATAGCCACCTTCGTCGATGATGATGCCGGAACCGACACTGTAACGCCGCTCCTGCGTGCGGCGGCTGTAACCGAAGAACTGCTCGAAGAGGGAATCGTATGGCGTACGCGTCTCGACCAACGTTTCCGTGGCGATGTTGACAACGCTGGGCATCGCCTTCTGCACGGCCCTGACGGTGGCATCAAGCCGGGTGCTATTGGCGGCAGAAGTTGAGTGGCTCAAAGTCGCGCCGTGCAGGCCGGTGCCAGTCACCATCGCCGAAGCCAAAAAAAGGCTTAAGATTGTTTGCGACCACTTCATATACCTCATGAGACCGTCGCTAAATTCTGTAAGTTCAATAGACGCTTAAACATATAAAATAATTCGGCGTATTTCTCCCCCTGCCGGACAGGCCTATTCCTCCGCAAGCCTTTGGGGCCAAACACTTCCATAGACTTGACAATGCCCCACGCGACCTCGAAAAGCAAGCGAGTGAGGAGGACATCCCAGGATAGCTATGTACATTGGCGGATGGGCGCGAGCAACCGCGCCCAGTTGCACGATGCTGCCCAAAAACCACCGGCCGAGCGGCTCTTGCAATTGATCTGGGAGCAGCAGCGGCTGCGCCGGGGGGAGTTGCGCACCTTGGATGGCCGGGAAGTGCAAGTGTTACACCCAGGTTGGCTGAATCGTGAGGCAGGACCTGATTTTCGCGATGCGGTCATCAAGTTTGCTGCGGAGGCACCGCAGACGGGGGATATCGAGATCGATGTCGAGTCCAACGGCTGGCACGCTCATAAGCACGACGTGAATCCCTCTTATCGCGGGGTGATCCTGCATGTGGTCTGGCGGGGGGACAAGGCGGCGGCTCCGCTGCCCACGTTGGCGATGGGCGAGTTTCTGGATTCGCCGCTGGGCGAACTGCAGCATTGGCTGGCCAGTGATGCACGGGAAGAACTGCCCATAGCGTTGCAAGGGCAATGCTCGGCACCGTTAAAGCAGCTCGAGGAACATGTCTGGCGCGATATTTTGGCCCAGGCGGCGTTGATCCGATTGCAGGCGAAGGCGGCCCATATCGAGGCGCGGGCGCGGCAGGTGGGTTGGGAGCAGGTCTTGATCGAGATGTTGTTCCGTTCGCTGGGTTACAAGCAGAACGTCTGGCCCATGCAACGGCTGGGCGAGATCAGTCCGCTGGTTTTGGAATCCATGGGGGGTGAACGGTGTCCGGCCTCGCTGCAGGCCGTGCTGTTCGGGGTGGCCAGTCTGTTGCCGGAGGATGTGCGGGAGGCGAAGCAATCCGTGGATGCGTATGTGCGCCATCTGTGGGATATCTGGTGGCATCGACGGGACAGCCTGGAAGAGCAGATCCTGCCGCGCGAGGTCTGGCGGTTTAATGGCATCCGTCCGGCGAATCATCCGCAGCGGCGGTTGGCCTTGGCGGCCCATTGGCTGGCCCAGAAAGACCTCGCCACGCGGCTGGAGGAATGGCTGGCCCAGAAGGTCCGCAAGCAGGATCTCGTATCCTCCCTGTTGGAGATCATGCAGGTGGAGAAGGATGATTTCTGGTCCTCGCGCTGGACACTGAAAGCCGCGCGCATGACGCAGGAGCAACCTTTGCTGGGCGAGACAAGGCTCTCCGATGTGGCCATGAACGTGGTCTTGCCGTGGCTGTGGCTGCGCGCTTCCAAGGGGCAGAACAGCGGATTGCTGGATGAGGCGGAGAATCGTTACCTCAGCTGGCCGCGAGCGGAGGATAACTCGGTGCTGCGTCAGGCGCGGCGACGGTTACTGGGGCATTCCACGCCGGGCGTCCTGAAGAGTGCGGCGGAACAGCAGGGTTTGATCCAGATCGTGCGGGACTTTTGTGACCACGCGGATGCGACCTGTGAGAACTGCCCTTTCCCGGCGCTGATCAGTAGTGTAAGTTCCCGTAAGTGAGGCGCGCAGAAAAAAGACAGATGGCTCTGGCATTGTCGTTAGGCAGTGCAGCTGTTTCATTGGCTTTTCTGTGGTTGGGTGTGCAGGCCAAGCACAGTATTCAGCAGTTTGGCCGGTCCAGCGGAAATCAGGCAGTTGTGCAACCTAATACCAACAGCTTGCCTCGTGATGTCGTGGCCGGGGTACTCAAGGAATTGACGGGGGCAGAACTTCCAACCGACGCGCAAGCCGTTTATGGGCTGGAGGAATCACTTTTCACCACAGTTATGCAATTGCGTTTCAGCTGCCCGGAGCAAGCGTTCAGACGGATGCAGATCACATCCATGCATCTGGGTCTTTTGATGAAGACGAACAGCACCGTGGATCTTCGTGGAGGAAATCTTTGATGGTGGAAACCTGAAGAGCTCACCTCTTCACGCAGCAGTTCGGGGCAGTGGAGTGCTGGTGCGAACGCGGTCAATTGCGACCTGATGACGGGTCAGATTGTGGGGGATACCAACCTAACGGTTTACATGCGTTTCATCCTGGAGCGTGTTCCACAATGAAAGTTCAGACGCGCAAGCTATTCATCCGGATTGTTGTGGGCCTTCTGCTGGTAGCAGGAATTACGGCATGGAGTGTTTTACGCAAGATGCAGCGCATGCATCGAGATAGTGCTACTTTCGAGTTCCGTTATGGTGCGCTCCAAGAAATTGCCCGGCTCACAAGTGATCCGCAATGGGTCACGAATCAAATCGAGCAGATGGCAGTGAAGACAGAAAGAAATGCTGACTGGTTTTCTGGCAACGTTTTGCTCCTGAAAAGTGGGGAGTGGTTAGTGTATGCCAACAAATGTGCCAAGGAAGACCTGAACATAAAAGATACCTTTGTAGCCCGGGCATCTGACGGCAAGTGGTACCATTCCACCAACCACTTCTATGTTGGTATGGTTGTGCTGCTAATGGAAGGGCAGCCCCAGGATTTGGCCACCATGGTGACACAATATCACATGGTTTCCATACCAGCCCCGAATGCTCCGTAGAAGCTGTTCAAGCCTTTCGTAGCAATGCTTCGGCGTGAGTGCGGGCTTCGGTGGATTGGCCGCCGAGCATGCGGGCGAGTTCACTCACGCGGGCTTTGGCATCAAGCAGCTCTAGTGAGGTAGTGGTGCGGCCCTCAGCGACTTTCTTGGAGACGACGTAGTGGGCATCGGCACAAGCCGCCACGGGCGCGAGGTGCGTGATGCAAAGGGCCTGACGGTTTGCACCGATCTGGCGCATCTTGTCACCCACGGCATTCGCGGTCTCGCCGCCCACATTTGCATCCACTTCATCAAAGACGAGCACGGGAATCTGGTCGTGCGCGGCCAATACGGTCTTGAGGGCGAGCATCACGCGAGCCATCTCACCGGAGGAGGCGATGGCACGGAGCGGGTGCGCGGGTTCGCCGGGATTCGGGGCGAAGAGAAATTCAATCGTGTCCAATCCGGAACTGGCGGGCAGCTTCTCGCCTGAGACCTCGGTGGCACTCTCGATCCGGACATCGAAATGGCTTTGCTGGAAGCCCAAGTCGTTCAGTTGAACCACCACGGCCTTGCTCAGTTTCGGCACGAGCTTCTTGCGTTTGGCACTGAGATCCTTGCCGGTTTCGAGCAACTGCTTGTTCAACTTGGCGAGGGCGTTATTGATACGTTCCAGTTCCGCATCGCGACTTTCCAACTGCTGCAGTTTCTCGGCGGATTCGTTTCCGAAAGCGATGACCGCTTCCAGAGTGGAGCCGTATTTGCGCTTGAGCGAGTGGATGAGATTCAAGCGTTGCTCCACCTCGGCGACGCGTTCGGGATCGATATCCACGCGGTCGGCGTATTGGGTGAGCTCATGCTGCAGATCGTTCAGGCTGGAGACGATGGCGGCATGTTTTTCCGTAAGGGAACCGGTTGTGGAATCAATGCGCTGCAACTCGTGCAGCACGCGACCCACGGACCCGAGTTGATCCATGATATTGCCCTCGGCCTCTGAAAGAGCGTCGATCGCGCTGCGGCTCAGCTCCAGCAGGCGGACGGAGTTGGTGCCGCGTTGGTATTCCTCATCTAACCCCGCCTCTTCATCTGGTTTCAGACGCGCGGCCGTGATCTCGTTCACCTGATGGCGCAGGAGGTCGAGCTGTTGTGCATAGGTCCGTTCATCGATGACAAGATCGGCTTTGCTGGCTTCAAGTTCCTGTCGTTGCTTCACCAAGGCGGCGAATTGGGCTCGTGCCTCGGCGAGGCCACCGAAGGCATCGAGAATCTCCAACTGCTTGGCGGCATGAAGCAATGACTGGTGCTCATGCGGGCCGTGCATGTCCACCAGCCACTCGCCCAGAGAACCGAGCGTATTGAGGGTGGTGGGCGAGCCGTTCACGAACTGGCGGTTCGTGCCGGTGGCGGTGAAAGTGCGCTTGATAACGAGTTGGCCGTCTTCGCAAGGCTCCAGCCCGTTCTCTTCCAGAAATTCCGGCAGCGGGGCTTTGAGTTTGCTGATGTCGAACGCGCCTTCCACCGTGCAACCGTCCGTGCCACTGCGGATGAGCGTGCGGTCGGCCCGTTCACCGAGCAGGAGGTTCAACGCACCGATGATGATGGACTTGCCCGCGCCGGTCTCGCCAGTGAGGGCGTTGAAGCCGGGGCGGAACTCCACCGTCAGGTCACTGACCAGGGCCAGATTCTTGATGCGCAGGGTGGTTAACATGCCGCTTTCGTACGCCGGGAATCTGCCGGGATTGCCAGCGCGGAGCAAAAGAATTTTGGATTAAGAGCCTGTTTGACAAAGGCATTGGTGCCTTCTGTCCGGCGCAGGCATCACCAGGCCCTTTTTCAAACAGGCTATATGCGCCGTATTCGGCGACTTAGACAGGTTTGATGCCGCGTCGGGCCAGTTCGGCCAGGGTCCACTCGTATTCGTTCACCAACTGGTCCACCACGTTGCGCTTCTTCATGGTGTCGGGCATCACCTCCCAGGTGTAGGTCTCCATCTCAATGTGCGGGCACAGGGTGGGTTCCTTCGCCAGGATATCCAAGACGCCCTGGATATGATCCGAGGTGCTCTCGTAGATCGCCGTCGGTTCACTTTGCAGGGGGATGTGGAAATGGATGCGCCATTCGAGCTGCTTTTGCGCTTCCGGAGAAGCAGTCCAGCTCGCGGCCTCATCCAACGCTACGTCGAGGTCTTTGTAACGCTTGATGCTGCCAGCGGTGTCACGCTCGATGACTTGGTGGAAGTAAACGGCGTCCACGAATGACCGCAGGGCGGCGCGCACTTCGGGCGTGGGGCGAACTTTGAGCGCGGAACTGAAATGAAGTTTGGATATCTTCACGCCATTGGCTTTGAACCGGGCGATGACCTCCGCCGGCTCCTCATATTCGATGGCGAGATGGCAATTGTCGTAATTCACGCCGAGATGTTCACCCAAGCGGGCATCATGCGGGCGTTCATCGCGTAATTGTTGGTAGAACTGCACCATCTCCTCACTGGTCTCCAGATAGCAGAGCGGTTCGGGTTCCAGACCGAGGTGAAGTTTCTTGCCGGTGCGTTCACTCACTTGGGCGATGTGTTCCACGGTGCGCCAGAGATTGCGACGCATCGCGGCGACTTGCTCGTTGCTCGTGATGAATTCCTTGTACGAGCACGGCACCGTGCTGATGCTGCCTTCCACTCCGGCCGGGACGATCTCGGCGAGGAGATCGAACAGGCGGTTGGTATAGATGACGCGGTCGTCCGTGGTCCAGTCCGGCGCATACACATGCTCCTTCACGCGGGTGCCGTGAAAGCTGCCATAGGGAAAGCCGTTGATGGTGAAGACGTAGCAATTCTCCGCATCGAGCCATTTGCGGAATTCCGTGAGGCGCACGGGTTCACTCAGTTCACGCGAAGCCTGCTCACCGAGCCGCAAGCCGATGGCATAGGGTTTACCTGACGACACACGGTCCCGCACGCCCAGCGTGAATTGCTTGAGCGTACCAAAAGTCTGTTCCCACGTCTCACCCCGATGGATGTTCGTACAATAAGCCAGGTGCAGCCCATGCGTCAGTTGCATCCGGGGATTGAACAGGATGGAAGCATGGGAACGAAAGCGGAAAAATAAAGGAACCTCAGTTGTCTTGCGCTGCCTTCGCGGCTTCCCAAGCACAGATCACCTGCTTGCGGGAGGCACCCCAGCGGTATTCACCGAAGACGCCGCTCTTGCGGATCACGCGATGGCACGGGATGAGGTAAGCGATGGGATTACGGCCCACCGCCGTGCCGACCGCGCGGTGTGCCTGAGGAGCATCAATGGCACGGGCGATGTTTTCATAAGTGGCCAGCTTACCGCACGGGATGCGCAAGAGGGCCTGCCAGACTTTCAGTTGAAAATTGGTGCCGTGAAGATGCAGGCGTAAGGGCCCGGCTTGCGGGTGAAACAATGGCTCCACGGCTTTGGTGATCTCACTTTGATGGCGAACCCACTGGGCTTGTGGCCACTCACTTTGGATCTCTTGCAGCATGACTTCGCGGGAACCGAAGAGGAAGCGCAGGGCGCAGATGCCTTTGGTGGTCATCGCGGCGATGGCTTCGCCAAAAGGGGTTTGGAGATAGCCGTAGAGGATGATGAGATCTTGGCCACGCAGTTTGAACTCGCCCGGCGTCACGGCATCCCCACTGACGAAGAGATCGTGGAGACGGCCCGGCCCGGAGAGCCGACATCGTAGGCGGTATCGAGAATACTCATGCCTTGGAGCAGACGTGCTTTGGCATGTTCGCGCGTGAGGACGTGGCTGAACTTCACTGGACTGATCCCGGCCCATTGCGTGAACAGGCGGTTGAAATGGAACTCACTAAGGCCCGTTTGCGCGGCGATCTCTTTCAAGCTGGGCTGGGCGGACCAGTTCGCCTCCAGAAAGCCGATGGCCTGCTCGATGCGGCGATAAGTCACATTTTTGATGGCCGACGATTCATTCACAGGGGCAAGTTAGCGCATCTGGCGGAAGCAACCACCCGATTCTTGCGCCGTGAAGTGGGTAGGGCCCGCTGGCTCAGGCGATGGTGAGCGGATGGTTTTGCCGGTGAAACTTTTTTAAAAATTCTTACCCCCTGTGTCTATAGATGTCACAGGGGGTATGGTAAAAAGGTAGCAGATGAAAACGAGGACAGCGGGAAAATGGGGGCGGGTAAAGGTGGTGGCGGAGATTCTTTACGCTTGCGGGCCGAACGAGATTCGCCACCCTTGCGGAATGAAATCCATCCTCCGTGTTCTGGCCGTGCTCTGTCTGCTCGGCGCGACGGCCCTGCAAGCAGCCCATCCCTTTTTGGCGTGCGATTACGGTGGGAACAAAGTCTGCCGCGTCTCGGCTGAGGGCAAGATCGAGTGGCAGTATGATTGCAAGAACCCGCAGGATGTGTGGCTGCTGCCGAACGGGAATTATCTCTTTTGCTATATCTCAGGTGCGGTGGAAGTGACGCCGGATGCGGAGAAGAAAGTAGTTTGGGAATACAAAGCCCCGACCGATGTGAAGAACGAAGTGCATGCGTGTCAGCCGTTGCCGGATGGCAAGGTGATGATCGTGGAAGTCGGCACGAGCCGGATCATCGAGGTGGATCGCGCGGGAAAGATCGCCAAGGAGATCAAGCTGACGACGGATCCGAAGGTGAAAATGCATAACCAGTATCGCGGCACGCGCAAATTGAAGAACGGGCATTACCTCGTGTGCTTCAAGGGCGAAGGCAAGATCGTGGAGCTGGATGGTAACGGCAAAGTGCTGAAGGAAACGAAAGTGCCGGGTGATCCGCATGAAGTGGTGCCGTTGAAGAACGGAGGCATGCTTGTGACCTGCGGCGATGGGCACAAGGTGCTGGAGTTCGACGCGAAGGGGAACATCGTGTGGGAATTGAACGAAAACGATCTGGAAGGAAATCCCCTGCGCCTGATGGCGGGCTGCCAGCGCTTGCCGAACGGGAACACGATCTTCTGCAATTACCTCGGGCACGGTCATCTGGGCGAGCAGGCGCAGGTGCTGGAAGTGACGCGCGACAAGAAAGTGGTATGGACGGTGGCGGATCACGCGCAGTTCAAGACCATCAACCAGATCCAGTTGCTCGACGTGAAGGGGAATGTGCTGAAGGGTGAGATTTTGCGGTAGCGGTTTAGCGGTGGTTTTTATTTACTGGGGTTGGGTTCGCGGTGAGAACACCGCACTACGAAGCAGTGTGTCCGGGTTAGAAGATAGCTCGGGTCAGGCTCAGTATTTCTTGAAGGGCGCAGGTTTGGCTGCGTCCAAAGTCAGGTAAGGAGGTTAGTCCCTTGAAGTGGCCGTTGGCAAAGGCGCTGGGGTGGTTGGTGGCGGGCATCGTGGCAGGCGATGTCCTAGGTGTCCATTGGGCAGCACTGGTGGTTTTGCTGGCGGGATTGATAGGAGCTTTCCTTTGGAAGAAACAATCCCGGGCCATCGCCGTCGCGACCCTGCTCTGCTTGGGAGGCTGGGGTAATCTTCTGACCCGCACCGAGGTGATGTCGCCTCTGGATTTGCGTGTGGTGCTGGTGGAGGTGCCGGAGATCGTCACGCTCGAGGGCACACTGGCCGAGGCGCCGCGGGAACGGCGGGTGGAGACGAAGCGGGGATTGAGGGTCAGCTTCAGCAGTGTATTGGAAATGGAGCGCATCCAGTTGAAGGATGGCTGGCATGAGGTGTCTGGACGAGTGTATGTGCGGACTTCAGGCGCGCCACCGCCAGAGCTCTATCGCACCCGCCGGGTGCAGGTGACCGGAAACATCGATACGCCGGACCCAGCGATCAATCCCGAGGGGCTGGATTTTCAAGCCTACCTCGCGCATCAAGGGATTTATTTCCAGTTGCAGACGCTGGGCGTGAAGGACTGGCAATGGTCGGAAGCGGATTCAAACCCTCCCTGGCCAGACCGTTTTCGCAACTGGGCGATGGGACAGATGCAGGGAAGCCTGCCGCCCGGTGATGGCAATGTGATGTTGCTCCACGCGATGTGCTTGGGCTGGAAGGTGGGGCTGATGGATGACGTGAAGAAGCCCTTCATCCATTCGGGAACGATGCATATCTTTGCCATCAGCGGGCTCCATGTGGCTTTGATCGCGGTGATGTTGGTGGAGCTATTACGCGGGGCGGCCTTACCGAGGAGGCATTGTGCGATGGTGCTGATCCCGCTGCTCTGGTTCTACACGGCGGCGACGGGATGGCAGGCTTCGGCGATGCGCGCGGCGATCATGATGACCGTCATCGGGACGGGGTGGATATTGGAGCGGCCAAGCAATCTGCTGAACTCGCTGGCGGCCGCTGCGCTCATCATCTTAGTGGTGGACCCGCAGCAATTGTTTCTGCCGGGGTTTCAACTTTCCTTCATGGTGGTGTTGAGTCTGGGCTTGTTGACGCCGCCGATCGAGGTTTGGCGGCAGAAGGTTTTTCAGCCGGATCCACTGCTGCCACAGGAATTGCGTCCGCGCTGGCAAAGGTGGCTGGACCGGCCGGTGCGCCTGGTGACGATGAGCGCAGTGACTTCCCTCGCGGCATGGGTGGGTTCACTTCCGCTTATCGCGTATTACTTTCACCTGATCGCGCCGGTGTCGCTGGTGGCAAATCTGGTGCTGGTGCCCTTGAGCAGTCTGGCGTTGATGGCTTCTTTTGGGTCGCTCCTGCTGGCGTGGTGTCCACCGGTCGCAGATTTGTATAGTCATGCGGCTTGGCTGTTGATGGAAGGTATGGTGCGGTCCAGCGGATGGTTCGCCGACTGGCCGGGGGCATGGTGGCCGCTGATGAAACCGGGGCCGGGCGTGTTCATCAGTTATTACGCGGCGGTGTTGAGCCTGTTCGCGGCGGAATGGAAATCGGTGTGGCGCTGGTGGGTGGCGGGCATGGCCGGGCTGGTGCTCATCATCCAGCTGAGCATGGGCTGGCAGGAGCGGCGGGAGACGACGCGCCTGACCGTGCTAGATGCAGGAGGCGGGGATGCGCTGGTGTTCGAGGGCGGAAAACGGTTTCCGAATCTGGTGATCGATGCCGGGACGGAAGCGGGAAGTGAAGCGGTGCTGAAGCCGTATCTGCAAAGCCGTGGTATCGTCAGCGTGCGGGAATTACTCATCACGCATGGCGATGTGCGGCATGTGGAAGGGGCGGCGACCTTGATCGCGGATTACCGGGTGAAACAACTGCTGGCGAGCCCGGTGAAATCACGTTCGCCGGGGTATCGGCAGCTCTTGGAAGAATGGGAGACGAATGGCTGGCCGCGCGTGGTCATCACGAACGGAAGCAAGGTAGGGCCATGGACAGTTTTGCATCCGGAAGCGACGGATAAGTTCAGCACCGGTGACGACAATGCGGTGGTGTTGCGGGGTGAGTTCAACGGGGTGAGTGTGCTGTTGCTATCGGATTTGGGGCACGCTGGGCAAAAAGCATTGCGGGGGCGGCATCCGGGATTAAGGGCGGATATCCTCGTGGCGGGCATGCCGACGAAGGGAGAGCCGGTGGAGGATGAATTGCTGGCGATGGTGCAGCCGCAAGTGGTGATCGTGAGTTGCGCGGAGCAACCGGCCTTGGAACAAGCGCGGAAGGGATTGCGGGAGCGCCTGGAGCTGGGCGACTGGCAGACATTTTATGTGAGTGATCATGGGGCGGTAACGCTGGATTTTCAACCGGGAGGTTGTGTGGTGCGGGCAATGCGAGGTGGCGGGCAGGCTTGGGTTACGGGAAGCAAGCCTAAGTCTGGAAAGCCCTGACAGGCGATGGAGCAGGGCTGTGGCATGGCAAAAAAAGATGCCCGCGGGCGCAAGGATTGTTTTGCCATATGATTTGGGCTGGGCTAACAATAGCTCGTCAAGGCAGACCCCATTCAATTTGCAGCAACTACTTTATGTCTGGGGTGTTAGTCCGGTGGCGGGCGGTGCCGCGCGAAATGCCGCCAGCCGATTTGGCTGGTATCAATAGCAACTAGTGGGACAGGCAATGGTTTCAATCATTCTAGCAGAAGATCATGTCATCGTGCGCAAAGGCATCAAGATGATGCTGGAGCGGGAGACGGACTTTAAGCTGTTGGGTGAGGCGAGCGACGGGTTGGAGGCGGTGCAGCTCACCGAAAAGTTGACGCCCGATGTCCTTTTGCTGGACCTGATGCTGCCGCGCTTGCACGGGCTGGAGGTCATCCGGCAGGTGCGCCGGGATTCCCCCAAGACGAAGGTCATCATCCTGAGCATGCATTCGGATGAACCTTATGTGATGGAGGCATTGCGCTACGGAGCCTCGGGTTATCTGCTGAAGGATTGCACGCCGGATGAACTGGTGAAAGCCATCCGCGAGGTATTGGCGGGACGGCGCTACCTGAGCCCGGTCTTGGCCGAACGGGCCTTGGCGGGGTATGTGACGCATCCAGGGGAGACAGAAGAGGATATTTACACCACGCTGACCAAGCGGGAGCGTTTGGTGCTTCAGCTTGCCGCCGAAGGACTTACCACGGCGGAGATCGCGAAAAAGCTTTTCATCAGCCCGCGCACGGTGGAGACCCACCGGGCCAATCTGATGCGGAAATTGAACCTGCACACGCAGACAGACCTCGTCAAATTCGCCATCCGCAAGGGCATCATTTCAGCCTAAGGGCAGGCCCTAAGGCTCTCTCCGGGGTCGCTGGAAGATAATCTACGCCTACGTACGTATAGGCAAATTGGGCGGCAATGATAGGATTGACAGCAGTTAATCAGTTGCCGTAACCATGAGCGCATTCTCAATGGCTAAGAAAGCCACAGCCCAGAAGCTGGCCACATTGTGGTCAGCCGTTACAGGCGGGGATCAGGAATTGGCCGTTGACTTCCGGCCGCTGACTGCTCCGCAGCCAGTACGGTTGCACCCAGCCACGCACATGCCCACGCACGAACAGCCGGCCAAGGCCCGGGTCATTCGTGTGGATTGTTACCTCGGTTGATAGTATTTCCGTTCTTTTCTCGGCCGTCCTGCTTTCAGGACGGCTTTTTTATTCCCCTCATCAGCCGGTTGGTGTGAATAAGGCGCCAACTTGGTTTCGTCCGATGGTTCAAGATTGACCCGCGACCTCATTGGAGTAACGTCGGTCATACCCGTTTAATCCCGAGAGAATCATAGACTTTATATGTCGCAAGAACCGAACACCCCCTCGTCCGGCGATAATCGCCGGAGTTTCCTTAAGAAAACCGCCATCGCCACTGCGGTGGTCGCGGCAAATCCTTTCAAGACTCCGGTCTATGGCCAGAACAAGGCGCCTTCTACCGGTCGTGTCATTGGCGCGAATGACCGCATCAATGTGGCCAATATCGGTGTCGGTGGTCAGGGCTTCAATGCGCATGTCCGTCAGATGAAGGAACATGCGGGCGCAAACAACATCGCCCAAGTGGCCGTTTGCGATGTCTCCAAGTACCGGCAGGATGCCGCCAAGGAATATATCCTGAAGGACAATGCGAACGCGAAGGTGGAAACCTACGGCGACTATCGCAAGCTCCTAGAGCGGAAAGATATCGATGCCATCGTCTGCGCAACGGTGGATCATTGGCACACCCGCGTGTCCGTGGATGCGATGAACGCTGGCAAGCATGTCTATGTGGAGAAGCCGATGACCCGCTATCTGCATGAGGCTTTCCAGATCCATGATGCCGCCAAGCAGACGGGCAAGATTTTACAGGTCGGCTCCCAAGGCTGCTCGGATATGAAGTGGCACAAGGCGGCCGAGTGGATCAAGGCAGGCAAGATCGGCCCCATCGTCATGAGCCAGGGCTCCTACATGCGCAACAGCCCTTACGGCGAATGGAACTACACCATCCAGCCATGGGCCACGCCGGACGATCTCGATTGGAAGACGTGGATCAACGGGGTGAAAAAATCTACCAGTTTCAACCCGGACCATTACTTCCGCTGGCGCAAATACTACCCTTACTGCTCCGGTCTGCTGGGCGATCTCTTCCCGCACAAGCTGCATCCTTATATGCTGGCCACGGGCAATCCGGAATTCCCGGTGCGCGTCGCGGCGGTGGGTTCCAAGAAATTCCAGACCGACCTCAAGAAGGAAGGCCGTCCGAAGGAGAAGGAGACCAAGTACGTCCGTGACGTGGAAGAAGTCATCCAGCTAATCGCGGAATTCCCGAGCGGCTACGTGATGCACATCACCAGCAGCACGGTGAACGAGCAGGGCACGCAGGAGATGATCCGCGGCCACCACGCCACGCTCACCATGGCGGGCAACAAGGTGGACCTGAAACCTGAGCGTCCGTTCGCTGATGAGATCGATCCCGAGACGAGCGAAGGTTTTGCCGGAGAGAACGTGCCGAGCCATCATAAGAACTGGTTCGCCGCCATCCGTGGTACGGAGAAGGCCAATGCCGGTATCGACCTGGCGGTGCGCGTGCAGACGGTCATCTCCCTCGCAGAGATGAGCGATCGCTTGGGCATGATGTGCTACTTCGACGAGAAGACCCGCAAGGTCAGCGACGGCATGGGCCGCGAGATCAAGCCGCTCGACTACGAGAGCGAGGCAAAAATGATCTCCCGCGCTTAAGCCGGTCTGTCAGAATCACGAAAGCCCCGCAGGGAAACTTGCGGGGCTTTTCTTTTTAATCAACCTCCCAGCCGGTGACGACGCCTTGCTCGATGACCAGCTTGGTTTGGGGATAGCGCCACACTTCAAATGCGCCTTTCTCGTCTCGTCCGCGAAGGATGATCTCCGGCTCGCCCCAACTGGCCCGTACTGCATCCGTGGTCATGTCCTTGGCCACCTCACCGGCTTTGATGGCGGCTTTGATGGGATAAGGCAGGTCTGGATGCAGATTCACATAGCGTTCGCGGAGGGTGGGCCGGGTCATCACTTCTTCGACATTGTAGGAATCATCCCGCAGGAAGATCAGGTTGCGCTCCACTGCCTCGAGCAGGGCGGCGAACATCCAGTCTGGCACATGGAACTCATAAGTGTGCAAGTCGCTGCGCAGGGTGAAGTAGCGCCCGGTGACGGTCGATTGTTCCACAAACTCCCGGTCAAACCGGATCTCCAGCTCATGCACTTTGAGAAAGAAGGGTATCGGCAGGCTTTTATTGGAGACGATCGGCAACTGACCGACGCCATTTACCATCATGGTGGCATCGTCGTCCGCCAGCCGGTTGAGGGAAGCGAGGCTGATACCGTAGGCGATTGTTTTGCCCTTATGATACTCGGCGAACAGATTGTAGAAATCGCTCCGGCCGAGGCCAGTGTTACTGGCGGGCAAATCGAGCCGGACCTCTCCCAAGTACGAGCCGGGCAGACGTTGATAGGTCGCGCGCCGAACCGCCTGCGTGCGGTCCGTCACCGGCTCGGGCGGGTGACTAACACAACCGTTTAGAAACAATGCCATAACGGCTAACAGCCCGACTTGTCTCAAAACTTTGCTCCGCATGATTAAGCATCCATCCTTTCCTTGTCCTTAGACGTAAAGACCGTTTGTTCTATTCGTTTCAGGGGGGATGGCGTGAGTTAAACAGGAGTTTTGGCGGATGTTAAAAACCTCAAAACCACCGGTTGGCAATTTCCCCAGTCGTGAGTAAGTTGGATGCCGACATGTCCCAGACACCGCAAATCTTGTATTGTCACTGCCAGTACGCCCAAGTCGTGCCGAAGGAAGTGAAGGAAGCCGTCTTGCGCAAACTGTGCGAATCCGGTGTGCCGTTTGAGGCCGTGGCGGATCTGTGCGAGATGTCTGCCCGGCGCGATCCTGCCTTACAGCGGTTGACCCAGGGGAATGCCATCAAGGTGGCGGCCTGTTATCCGCGTGCGGTGAAGTGGCTCTTTGCCGCTGGCAATGCCCCCCTGCCCCTCGACAAGACCGAAGTCCTCAACATGCGCGTGCAAACGGCTGAGGAAGTCGCTGCGGGTCTATTGAGTGCGGAAGTAACCCCCAACGTCCCCACTGGCAAGGTCACGGCGGCCGATGCTCCGAAAGCAGCGGAAGCAGCTTAACCATCGAACTGATTTTTCATGGCACTTGTTGATCAATCCACTTTGCGGATCGTCCTTTAT
>JAURFH010000068.1 GCA_030834415.1 Verrucomicrobiota bacterium
CCGGTGAGTAACTGGCTCATCAAGAACCGGCGCGGGGCGCAGTGGAGCAACACACGCGATACCGCGATGGTGGTGCTGACGATGAATGATTACCTGCGCGTGAGCGGCGAACTGAAGCCGGAGCTGGAATACGATGTCTATGTAAACGGCAAGAAGGTCGCGGAAAGAAAGATCAGCGGAGCGGAAGTGTTCAGCGCACCGAGCCGGTTCACGGTGGATGCGAAATTGATCAAGGACGGCGAGAACACGATCCGCATCAAGCGCAAGGGCGAAGGTGCCATCTATTTCGCGGCGGAAGCGAAGTTCTTCAGCTTGGAAGAACCCATCCCTGCCGCAGGAAATGAAATCTTCGTGAAACGCGAATACTACAAACTGGTGGGCCGTCCCACGCTGCTCAAGGGCTACGTGTATGACAAGGTGCCGCTGAAAGATGGCGAGAGCGTGAAGAGCGGTGAGCGCATTGAGACGGTCATCACCATCGAGACGAAGAACAACTACGAATATCTGCTCTTCGAAGATCTGAAACCGGCGGGGTTTGAAGCAGTGGAGATCCGCAGTGGAGAATCACTCTATGCTCAAGAGTTGAAGTCGGGCGCAGTGGAGCGGAAACACGCTGCTGCTGAGGCACAAACAAAGAACGCAAAAGTAGCCGCCCGTAAGGCGATCGCAATCCGGCCCATGCCGCCGCAGGATGGCGATCATACGGGGCGCTCACGCTGGGTGTATCAGGAGTTGCGCGATCGCAAGGTGGCGCTGTTCATCGACAAGTTACCGGAAGGCGTGTGGGAGATACGCTATGATTTTCGCGCGGAAGTGCCGGGTGAATTCCATGCGCTGCCGGTGCTCGGTCAGGCGATGTATGTGCCGGAGATCCGCTGCAATGGCGCCGAGATGCGCGTCACGGTGATCGAAAGCGGCAAATAAGAAAACTGGGGAGACGATCAGGCACCCTCTTCCGCTTCCGCAAGTTTGCGATAGAGCGTAGCCAGGCTGACGCCGAGGAGTTCAGCGGCCTTTTCCTTGTCGTTGCTGGTGAAGGCCAGCACACGCTGGAGGTAGGCCAGCTCCTGCTCGCGCAGGTAGTTTTTCAACGGATGGAAAGAGCCCGGCATGGACACCGGCGCGGACGAAGTCGGCGAGGAAGCTGGCGCGCCACCAGAGGGCCCCACCGAACGGCCCGGATACGATTCCGCACCTTCTGGCACATTGACCGAAGCCAAGTGAGCCTCTTCGCGCACATCTTCCGGCTCGTTGGCGTCACCCAGTTTGTGCAAGTGCGGCGGGAGATCATCGAGGATGATGGTCTCACCTTCGCAAAGAGCCGAAGCGCGCTCGATGGCGTTCTCCAACTCGCGCACATTGCCCGGCCAGGAATGGGCCATCAACGCCGACATAGCCTTGCGCGTGAGGCGCAAAACATTGCCCGTGCGGGGCGAAAGTTTCTGGCGCAAGAAATGTCCCACCAAGACAGGGATGTCATCTTGCCGTTCGCGCAGACTGGGCAGCTGGATGGAGATGACGTTCAGGCGGTAGTAAAGATCTTCCCGGAAAGTACCGTCCTTGATCTTTTTCTCCAACGGTTCATTGGTGGCGGCGACCACGCGCACGTTCACGTACACGGGCGCATTGTCACCCACCCGCCGCACTTCCTTCTCTTGCAGAACCCGGAGCAGGCGGCTCTGCAACGTCGGGGACATGGAACCGATCTCATCGAGGAAAATAGTGCCGCCATCGGCTTCCATGAAAAGGCCCACCTTGTCATTGATGGCTCCGGTGAAAGCTCCCTTGCGATGGCCGAAAAGCTCTGATTCCAGCAGGTTTTCCGGCAGCGCACTGCAGTTGATGGGGATGAAAGGTGCAAACTGGCGCGTGCTGTTGAAGTGCAAGGCACGAGCGACGAGTTCCTTGCCAGTGCCGCTCTCACCGAGGATGAGCACCGTGCTGTCGGTCGAGGCCACGCGTTCCACCATCTTGAACACGCCCTGCATCTTGTCCGAGTTGCCGATGATCTGGTTGAACTGGTACTTCTTCTTCAGCTGCTTGCGAAGATAGACGTTCTCGGAGATGGCTTGGTTGTAGGAAAGGGCACGCTGGATGGTGAGGCGCAGTTCATCCAGCTTGAAAGGTTTCTCCAGGTAATCATAGGCCCCAAGCTTCATCGCCTCCACCGCCGTGTCGATGCTGCCGAAGCCGGTGATCATGATGACACTGGCCGGGGGGTTCAGCGACCGGGCCTTTTTCAAGATCTCCAGGCCATGGGCCCGGGTATTGTCCAGATAGAGATCGGTGATGACCAACTCGGGGGCCACCTCGGCAAGGGCTTCAAGAGCCGCATTACCATTGGTGAAGGGGTGGACGTCATGGCCCTCGGCACGGAGCATTTCCGTGACCATCTGGACCATCGTCATTTCATCGTCAACCAGGAGAACTTTGGCCATGCGATAAGAGCGTAAAAAAAGAAGAACGGGCCAGCAAGCCCGTTCCCCTGATTAAAATTGTTGTTTTTGGGCCCGAATCACTTGCCCGGAGGATTGATAATTTCGCTCATCTTGAAGATAGGCATGAACATCGCGATCACCAGACCGCCGATCAGCACACCCAACACCACGATGAGCAACGGTTCGATCAAGGAGGTCAAACCGGCCAAAATCACCTCGATCTCCTCATCCAGGAAGTCAGCCACACGCTCCAGCATCTGGTCGATCTTACCGGTCTGCTCACCGGCCGTCATCATGCGGATGATCATGGTCGGGAAAATAGGATGTTTGCCCAGCGCGGTCGAGATGCCCTCACCACGCTCGATGTCCGAGGCCGCGGTGCGGATGGCTTTTTCCATCTGCACATGGCCGGAAGTGTTCGCCACGATATTAAGCACTTCCAAGATCGGCACACCGGAACGGATCAAAGAGGCAAAGGTGCGGGTGAAACGGGCGAGCACAATCTTGTGCGCGATATGACCGAACACCGGCAGCTTGATGCGCGTGCGGTCCCAGAAAGCGCGGCCAGGCGGGGTTTTGATGTACCAGAACCAGCCGTAAACCACCGCGCCTGCAGCCAGACCGATGACCAAGAACCACTGCTTGATGAAATCGCTGAGGTCGATGACGAACTGGGTCGGAGCCGGGAGCTTGGCCCCGAACCCGTTGAAAATCTCACCGAACACCGGCACCACTTTGACGAGCAGGAACACCGTGATGCTCACGGCGACCAAACTGACGATGGTGGGATACATCATCGCCGACTTGATCTTCTTGTTCATGCGCTGGCGGTTTTCCAAGAAAGTCGCCACACGGGAAAGAATCTCAGCCAGCAAACCGCCTTTTTCACCGGCGTCCACCATGGAGACATAAAGACGGTCAAAGGCCTTGGGATGCTTCTTGAGTGCCTCGGAGAAATTATCGCCGCCTTCCACCCGGTTGCAGACGTCCTTGATGATGTCGCGCATGACCTTGTTGGAGGTCTGCTCGGCCAAGGCCTGTAGGGATTGCACCATCGCCAGACCGGCATCGATCATGGTGGCGAGCTGACGGGTGAACATCACCACGTCCGCCAAGCCCACGGAGCCGCCGGCTGTTTTGCCTTTGCGGGTCTTCTCCGCGATGCTGATGACCAGCATGTTACGGTTCAGCAAGGCAGCGATGGCCGACTGCTCGGAAGACGCATCAAGACTGCTGCGGATTTCCCGCCCGCTGTTTGCATCACGTGCAACGTAGGTAAAGGAAGGCATAATTCTCAGGCTGGCAAATAGCAATTAAAGGACCACCTTGCAAGCATTTGCACAGGTTGACGTTGCCGCCGAAACTGAACTACTTGCGGTTACCCCATCTAATGGCCCCGTAAGGCCTATTAAACAGTCCTTCCGCCGTAACCTCAAGAGCCAATTCATCCCCAAAGCATGGGCAAATGAGGCTTGCAATCCCCTTTCCCTTGGCTAGTGTCCATCCTCCGCTCGGATACCGGGCAGAAATTTTAAACGTTTTAGCGATAGATTATGGCCACTACATCGACCGACCTGCGCAAAGGCATGGCGATCAATTACAACGGTGACGTCTGCGTCATCTTGGAGTTCACGCACCGCACCCCGGGCAACCTCCGCGCATTCGTGCAGGCTTCGCTCCGCAGCGTCCGCACGGGCAAGACCTCAGAAGTGCGCTTCAGCACCTCGGAACGTCTGGAGATCGTCCCCATGATGACGGTCAAGATGGAATACAGCTACAAAGATGGCCAAGACTATGTCTTCACCGACCCCGAAACGTTTGAAACCGTGACCCTCACCCCTGAAGTGGTGGGCGAGGCCACGAAGTATCTGGTGGAAAACGGCGTGGTCAACATCACCTTCGTGGAAGAGAAGGCTGTCTCCGTAGAATTGCCTTCCGCTGTCATCCTGACGGTCACCGACGCGCCGGAAGGCGTCCGTGGTGACTCGGCCAACAATGTGCAGAAGACGGTGACGATGGAAACGGGTATCACCGTACAAGCTCCCCTCTTCATCAAGACGGGTGAGAAGTTGAAGATCGATACCCGCACGGGCAAGTACATGGAACGCGCTTAAGCGTCCTTCTTATCCCCTTTTTGCAAAGCCCGCCATCTCGGCGGGCTTTTTCTTTGCCTACCGCCGATCGTAGATACGGCGCAATTCTTCTGGCGAAGCGCCCAAGTGATAGCGGAACGTCAACTGCCACATCAGCCAGTAGGTGCGGAGCACGCCGAACTGGTGAAACCGCCGCGCCGAGGTAGAGACCGTGGCCGGAGCCAAGGCGATGCGCCCCACGCGGCGCAAACGGCGGCATAGCTCAAACTCTTCCATCAAAGGCTGCTCGGGAAATCCGCCTACGGCCTGCAAGGCTTCGCGCCGAACGAAGATGGCCTGATCGCCCAGCACCCGACGGGTCAATTGCAAGCGCGTCCAGCAACGCCAGCGCGAGCCACGCATCAGCCAATGCGGATCGCGGAATTGTTTCCAACAACCACCGCCAGCCACGGTGGGATCATGCAGGCAACGCATCACGGCCTCACTGGTCGCAGCATCCAGCCAAGTATCCGCATGCAGAAAGATCAGGGCATCCGCGCTAGCGGCTTCCGCCCCCGCACGCAATTGCCTCCCCCGGCCCGGTTCGCTCATCACTACCCGACAACCATGTTGCCGCGCGATCTGGGCGGTATCATCTTGGCTGCCGCCATCCACCACGATGACTTCCGTGACACCCGGACATTCCCGCAATGACTTCAAGGTGGTCGGCAAGGCAGCGGCTTCATTCAGGGCCGGGATGATGACGGAGAGTGTTTTCGGCACGGCTTGTTCCGCCAATTTTTTCATCCGGGCACGTTCGCGCAAAAATGAGACTCCGCCCGCCAACGCCCACACCACATAGACCAGCAGGGTCAGCATGGAGGCCGCCACGGACTCGGCTGACTTCACATCATAGAGACCGAAGAGCAGCATCGCGGCACCTTCACGGACACCGGCACCAGAGATGGTCACGGGCATGGTGGCGGCAAAACCGATGGCGGGAAAGGTCCACGCCAGCTTGAGCCAGGGAATGGGCTCGCTGGCCACTGCCTGCAAGGAGCAGGCCATTACCCCGCAAAAGCAGACTTGCAGGAGAAAACCGAAGATCAATCCACGCACTGCTGCCGCCGGATCATGGCGTAACTGTCGCACTGCTTCACCCAATGAACTGGCCGTGCGACCCAGGAAAGATTCCCGCTTGCGGCGCTTCCACCACCAGACGATCAAGCCGGTCACCGCCACCACGGCAAGAATCGTGGGCCAAGCCGGCAGCTTCATCGTGAAGCGGCTGAGCTGTTGACCACCATCTGCCAACAGGGCCAGAGCTATCCCCGCCAAAGCCAACAAAACCGATCCACCCACCCCGAGCAACCGGTCCAGAAATGAGGCCGCTACGACATTCGGCAGCGGTTGCTTGAACCAACGGGCATACAAGCCCGTCTTGATGAGATCGCCACCCGCCGGTCCCAGCAGCAACGCGTTGAAGAAGTTACCGATGAAGGCAAAGCGGAAGGTCACCCCCAAGTGGACCACTGCGCCCGTGGCCTTGAGCATGCCGTGCCAGCGCAATGCCGCAAAGAGAGTGGCCAGGGCGAAGAAACCGAACGCGAGCAGCAGCCAGCCGGGCTTGGTCTGCTTGAGTACCTCGGCCAGCGCACCCGTATCCAGCTTGCGCGTGACCACCCAAAGCACGATGGCCGACACCACCACGCCCAGCAGGCGTTGGGTGATGACCGCCGGTGTTGAGGGCGTTTTCTGCATGTGGAGTCCAGCTTAAGGCGCACCCGCAAAATGGGAAGATTTCAGTTGTCTCCCCATGCTGGACTCTGAGGTCATTCCGGGTGAGACTTGCCGGACGGCGGAAACCGTTCCGCGCGTCCCGAGCATGAGCAGACCAGCCAAAATACTCTGGGTTTCCTGTGTGGGCGAAAAAGGCGGCGCAGAGGTGTATATGAACAACCTCCTGCGGCGGCTGGACCGCACGCGCTTTGAACCGCATGTGGCTTTGCTGCGGCCGGGCCCGCTGGCGCAGGAACTGAAAGAGATGGAAGTGCGGGTGCATGAGTTCCCGACGCATCGCATGCGTGAACTCGGAGCCGTGTCCAGAACCATCGGGCAATTGACGCAGTTGATCCGGCAGGAAGGGATCGCCCTGGTCCATAGCAACGGCTTTCGCGCCCATGTCTATGGCGGACTGGCTGCCTGGCGGGCCAAGGTCCCGGAATGCTGGCTCGTGCATACGGCGGAGGTGCGGCATTGGAGCACCTGGGCCATCCAGCGCATCCCCACCACGCATGTGCAGGGGAATTGCCACCGCACGGTGGATTACTTTGTGGAGCGTGGCTTTCCCACCACCTTGATGTGGCCGAGCGTGGATGTAGAGGAACTGAGCCAACAATCTTCCCGGGCCCAATTGGCTCAAAAATTCCATGTGCCCACCAACGGCCGTTGGCTGGTGATGGCCGCCCGGCTCCAGCGCTACAAGGGTCACGCACATTTCCTCCAGGCCCTCGCCGGTCTGCCCGTGGATACGCACGGCGTCATCCTGGGCGGCAGCCTTTTCGGCATGGAACCCACCTATCGCACCGAACTGGAAGAGATTGCCGCGCAGCTCGGCATCCAAGAACGGGTTCACTTCACCGGGTTCGTGAGTGATGCAGAGCTGCATGGTTTTCTGGCGCAAGCGGAACTGGTGGTGCATCCCGCATTGGATGAGGACTTCGGCCTGTCCGTGGCGGAAGCGCAAGCTCTGGGCAAACCGGTCATCGCCTTTGCCGCACATGGACCACAGGCGATCATCGAGGATGGAGTGACCGGCCGGCTGGTGCCGATAGGTGACCAGACGGGACTGGAGCGATCCATACAGCGGGCACTAAGCTCTCCCGAGCGTTTGCAAGCATGGGGCGAAGCGGCCCGTTCGCGGGCGCAGAAGCATTTCTCAACCAAGGCAGCGGTGGCCCAGCTCCACTCGATTTACGCGGCTTGTCTCCGGACTCCAACAAACGCACAATAGCGGCGCATGGGTCAGCGCAGCAGCCAAACTGAATCTTCCCGCTTCCGTTATCGGAAAAAAGCGCGGGACAAAGAGGCTGGCCCGTCCCTAAAGGAACGGGTGCTGGCGCTGGTGCAGTCGAACCCCTTCATCAATAGTGTCGTGGCGCTGGCCATCACCGTGGGATTTTTCCATGGCTGGCTGAAGATCAAGTTTCCGAGCCCGGTCACCACCTTTCTCTTTGATGCCCTGCTCAGCTTGGCGCTGGCCCTTACTTGGTTCCAGCAAGGGCGGCGAGACAGCTTCATCCCGCCCGGACCAGTGGGTCAGGCTTTGAAGATCTTCTACGCGGTTTGCTGCATTTACCTGCTGCTGCCCATGGGGGTGCCGAAGATCATCAGCCTGGCAGCGATGCGTGGCTGGTGTTTCGCCACTTTGATGTTTTGCCTCGGCTATCAGTTGACGAAATCCATCACTCAGGTGAAGAGCTACTTCTATGTGTTGCTGACACTGGGCCTGATCACCGCAGCGTATGGTTTGCAACAAACACCCCAAGAAGTGGAAGAGGAGATGGAAGTGAACTCCGTCTTCGCCGAGCGCTATCAGAACACCTATTACTCGACCAGCAAGGGCCGCCAGTTACGTATCTTTTCCACATTCGTCTCATCCGGCGCTTTTGCCGGTACCATGGCGTATGTGGCCATCTTCGCCCTCGCGCTGGCCACGGACAAGGAAACGAACAAACGGGAGCGCATCATCCTGTTTCTCATCACCTTCCCGATCACCTACGCGATGTTGAAGAGTGGCGCCCGCAGTGCGTTGATCAGCTTCGGCGTCGGCTTCGCAGTCATCGCCTGGTATCGAAGAAATATAATCAACCTGATCGTATTACCGGTAGCCGTGGCGCTGGCCATCAAGCTGGTAGCCGTCGCCACGGGCGGTTCTGCCGCTGAGCGTTTCCAGAGCATCCTCAATTATGATGAAGTCGTCGGTCGGATCAGCATCCCGACTAAAGTAGGCTGGGCTTATATGAGTGAAGGAAACTGGCTGGGTGGCGGAATCGGCCGCAGCGGTCATAGCGTGCCGATGTTCCTCGCCAACCGGGTCAATTTCCACGACTACGAATCTGCGGATGGCGATCTCGGCCGCTTGATGATCGAGATGGGAGTAGTCGGGCTTTTCGCTTTTGGTGCCCTCATGTATCAATGCCTGAGATTGGTCTATCGCAGCCTGGAAGAATTGCGTTCCACACCGGTGTCCACCGTGGGACTGGCCAGTGGTGGATGTGTGGTCATGGCCATCATCTCCATCCCGTCTGGTTCGCCGTTCCTGGGTATTCCCATGGGAGCGCTGGTCTGGTTCTTTGTCGGCACCTTGCAGAAGCTTGCTGATGAACACCGGAAGGGAAACCTGAGTGGACCTGAACAAAACGCGCCCATGGAACCGGCCAAGGCCAAGCGCTTTTTACACCGCCGGACTTCATGAGCAGCAGCACCGGCCAAACACGACGCCAGATCGCCCTGGTCGTCCACGATTTCTCGCCCGGCTTCGGGCAGGGACGCTATTGCGTGGAGCTGGCCCGGCGACTGGCGCCGCTGCATGACATCCACATCTACGCGAATCACTTCGGTGTCCCATGTGAACCCAGCTGGACATATCAGCGCATCCCGGCCTGGCGGCGTTCAGCCCTGCTTACCATCCTGACCTTTCTGGCCCAGTCCAGCCGTCGCATCCAGCCGTGGCGTTTCGACCTCGTCCATGCCCAAGGGCTAACCTGCTGGCGCGCGGATGTGATCACCGCCCATGTCTGCAATGCTGCCCGGGTGGAAAAGGACGCTTTGCGTTCACCGCGCGAGCGGCTTTTCGACACCTTGGCCGGTCAGTTGGAAATGGAGTTCTACCGGCGCAACCTGAATGCGCACTGGATCGCTGTATCGCAACAAACAGCGCGAGAACTGGAGACAAGCCACCTGCCAGCTCACCCCGTTGAAGTGATCTATCACGGCGTGGATACGGACCAGTTCCGGCCTGCCATCGAGAGCGCGCACAAGCGTGCCTTGCGCGAAAACCTGGGACTTCCCACTAATCGTTGGCTATGGCTCTTCGTCGGTGAGGCCAGCAAGGGTTTGCTGCCCACGATGCAGGCGTTGAAGAAATTTCCGCAAGCGACGCTGCTCGTCATCTCCCGTTCATCAGCCACGGACTGGCTGGCCAAAGCGGACAATCTGGGCGTGCTCTCGCAAGTGCTCTGGCCCGGCCCGCAGGCGTCGATGGCGGCCTTCTATCAGGCAGCGGATGTCTTTGTGTATCCTTCACGATATGACGCTTTCGGAATGGTGGTGGCGGAAGCGATGAGTGCGGGACTGCCCGTGATCGTCAATCAGGGCATCGGGGCGGCGGAATGGGTTCAGCATGGGGAGAACGGTTTGCGCGGAGATTTCTCGCAATCGACAGCCCTGCTGGCGGCCTTGCAACAATTGGCGGCATTGCCTGACCGCGGTGTGCATCTGGGTGAAAACGCCCGGCTCACCGCCCGAGGTCACACCTGGCAACGCTGTGCCGAGGCCATGCTCAAGGTATATGAACAGACATGGAAACCACTGACTCCATGATCCCTCGCACGGCGCTGCTGGTGCATGGTGGTCCGCAAAGCGTGGAAGCCATCCGCGCGCGCGGATTGACGCACGGGCTGCCGCCCGAGCGACTGCTCCTGCTCTATCGCGAAGGCACACGGCAGGAAACATTGGCCCGCTGGGAAAAAGAGCTCTCGAACTGGAAACCCGATCTGCTCTATCTGCTGAACACCGCCATGCCGGGATGCGCCTTGGCGCTTAAATTGCGATGGACCAAAGGGCTTCCCTATCTCCTCGATACCGGGGATGTGGTCTACGAGATGGCGCAGAGTGCTGGCACTACACCGTGGTGGAAGATCCCCGCGCTCGGTCTCATCGAAGAACTTACCCAGGCCAGTGCGGCGGGGATCATCGTGCGAGGCAGCAAACATCGGGAGCATCTGTTGCACTGCGGATACCAGCACGTTCATCTCATCCGCGACGGGGCCTCACCCGCCCCCAGCCCGGCACCTGATGAGGTAGCGCAGCTCAAAAAAGAATTGGGCCTGACTGCCCCGCTCGTGGTGGGGTTGATGGGTTCGCTCACGTTCAGCCCGACGCTGAAGATCTGTTACGGCTGGGATCTGGTGGAAGCCCTCGCACAGTTACCGGAAGACCTAGTGCAATGTGTCATCATCGGTGACGGCAATGGACGGCCCTGGCTGGAGGAAAAGGCGAAAGCGTTGGGCGTGTGGTCACGCATCCGTTTCTGCGGGCGCATCCCGTATGAAAAAGTGCCGCTCTACCTACGCGTGCTGGATGTGGCGCTCTCCACGCAAACAAACAATCTCGCCGGGCAAGTGCGGACCACCGGCAAACTGCCGGAGTATATGGCCGCCAGTTGTTATATCCTAGCCAGCCGCGTAGGAGATGCCGAGGTCTTGCTGCCTACGGGGATGACTTTGGCGTATGAGGGAGCGGTGGATGCCCATTACCCCGCTAGGCTGGCGCAACGGATCAAGGAGTTGCGGCAGCATCCAGAACAACTGAAAGAACGAGAAACCTTACCGGCGATGGCCCAACGTCATTGCGCCTATGAGGTGCTGGCCAAGGAATTCAAGCAGGTGTTGCTGGAGACGGGAAAACGTATCCGTGCCAAGCGAGGGTGAGTTGAAACTCAGAGCAGCTTGCCGATGAGGATAAGCTGCAGGATGGTGACCAGGAAGAGGAGAAACCAGACGAAGCGCTCGCGCCAGCTCAGGTTCCGGCGCTTCACTTCGGAGAGCCAGCACTGGAGCTTCACGGAGCCGAGCTCGATGATATCGCCATTCCGCAGGCGAACCTGCTCGACCGACTCGCCATTCACACGGAGTAACGCGCCAGCATAACCGTTCAGGAGAAAGCCTTCCTCGGCATCAAAGCCCACTTCGGCGTGTTCATCCCAGACCCCGGCTTCTTCCAAGCGGATGTCTGAACGGACAGAACGCCCGATCTGCAAAGGAAAAGTCTCGGCCTCCCACACGGTGGCCTGACGGGTACCGGCGATGGCCCGAATCTGGAGCATCAGTTTTTAGTACCACCTGCGCGGCACCATAATGCGATCACCGGGATATACTGGTAAATCTAGTTCCGGTTTTTTCTGGGCCTTGTTGCAATCAACGATGAACTTCTTACCGTCCACGCGGGTCAATTCCACTTTCTTGCGATCAGCGAAATCCGTAAAGCCTTGGGCCGTGGCGATCGCCCGCAAAACCGTTTGCTGGCCAGCATACACATAGCGATTGGGTATCTTCACTTCGCCATCCACAAAGAAGAAACGGTCCTCGGCCCGCACGGTGACCACCAGATTGGGATAAAACTTGGGGACATACTTGGCGTGAACATCGCGCTGCAACTCACCCACGGTCTTGCCCTCGGCCTGAACGGCTCCGATGTGCTTCAGCGTGATGGTACCATCATCCTTGATGCGTTCTTCATGCGTGGGCAAATCAGGACCATTCTGGAAGGTCAGGGTGACCAGATCGCCGTTACGCAGCTTGTCGTCCATTGGGGGATTGGTTCCTGCAGTCGTCCCACCAGTCGTGTTTGTCCCGGTGGTGGCGCATCCAGATACCAGCAATGCCATGGTCAACCACGCCCACATCATTCTCCCGCTAAAAAACAGCTTAACCATAACCTAATAGACAGCGATTTATGCCAATTGTTGCAAGGAACAATTAATATTTTTGTTTCACCGAGACCTTATCGTCCGTGGTTTTCTTGGGGGCTTCCGGCTTGGCCGTCTCCTTTTCCTCCATGGAATCCTCCGAGCGGGCGTAGTGGTTGTAGTGATAACCGCTGTGATAATAGTAGTACGAATCCGACGACAGATTGATGTTGTTCAACACCACGCCGAGCAGATTACCCCCCACCTTGTCGATGGTCAGCTTGGCGCGGACGGTCATCGGCTGCGGGTACTTGCGGTACTGCACCACGAGCAGGGTCATATCCATCATGCTCACGAGGATGGACGCATCACTCACGCCCAGGATGGGCGGAGCATCAAAGAACACGAAGTCATACCGCTGCTTCACGTTATTGACGAATTCCTTCATCTGCGGCGAGTTCAAGATACCCATGGCGCTGGCGGGGAGGCGGCCGCTGGGCAGGAAATCCAGCCCCTTCACCGGCGTCGTCTGGATGACCTCTTCCAAGTTGCGCTGGCCCAGGAGGAAGCTCGTGAGACCGATGCTGTTGGAGACATTGAACGCCTTGTGCAGGCTGGGACGGCGCAAGTCCGTATCCACCAACAGCACGCGATGTCCGTTCTGAGCAAAGATGGTGGCGGTGTTCAGGATGGACGTGGACTTACCTTCACCCGCGCCACCGCTGACCATGGTGATGGTGTTCAAGCGTTCATCCTTCCGGCCGAACAGCACATTCGTGCGCAATACCCGGTAAGCCTCCGCGTGCGGACTGTCTTCCCCTTCTTCAAAGAGCGGGCCGACGTTCTGCGGGATGACGCCGACGACCGGGGCCTGCAAAGCCAGCTCCACGTCGTCGATCGTCTTCATGCTGGTATCGAGATACTCGACGAAGAAGGCGAGGCCCAAGCCGACGACGAGCCCGACGACGATGCCCAAAGCGATGTTCAGCGGGACGTTCGGGCGATAGGGTTTCAAGGGCGGCTTGGCCACATCCACGGTTTCCACCATGGTGAGGCGGGGCAGCTCAGCTTCAAATTTTTCCTGCCGGGAGCGGAAATCGAAGAGCCGGCGGACTTCCATCTTGTCCTCCAAGTCACGTTTGGCCTTGGCGTAAGGACCAGCGAGGGTCTGCATCTTCTGATCTTTGGCTTTGGCTTCCTCGACCGACTGCACCAGTTTTTCCCACTGTGCTTTGGCCGCATCGGCTTGCACTTGCAAACCCTGCATGGTGTCCTTGACCACTTGGTCGATGAGCTTTTGGTTCTGGGCCAGCCCGTCGTCCAGCTTCAATATCTCCGTATGTTGCGGGGAGAAATCCTTCAAGCTTATAGCCCGCTTCTGCAATAACTCGTCACGGCTGCGGAGCAGGCTGTCCAGCTGGTTAACGAACTGGACCTGTAAGATGGAAGAGGGAAGTTCTTCCTTGGGTATCTGTTTGAGCCCATCCAGTTTGGTACGACGCTCATCATAAAGCGACTCGGCCTCGATACGTTGCCCCTCCAGTCTCCGTAGCGTCTCGGTATCCAGTGTCTGCACCACCGGGCTGCCGCTGGTGAAATCGGTGATGCCAGCCTCTTCGCGCAACTGGTCCACCTTGGCCTGAAGCGCTTCGACCTCTTTATCCAGCTTCCCCCGTTCTTCCTGAAACTTGTCGATACTGCTCTTGGCATAGCGCAGGATGCGTTCCTGACGGATGTCACGGTAGACCTCCACGATTTTGTTCGCGATCTCCGCCGCCTCCTTGCGGTCCTCACTGATAACCCCTATCTCGATGATGCTGGTGTTGCGGATATTGCGCACCCGCAGGCGCTTGCTAAGAATGGCGTAAGTCTCCGTGGTCTCCAGCGGACGTTCCATCCCGAAGCGTTTGGCCCAGCGCTCATTGAGCTTCATGTCCTTATCCTCGATGACCTGATTGAGGACTTCGGTGGACTGGATACGCTCAAACTGGGTCTGGATGAAAAACAAATCGAAGCCCATCTGAGTCTGTTTACCCATCACCGAGGTGACATCGGCCATGTCCTTATCCACCGCGATGCTGGCGGTGGACATATACGTCTTGGGCAGCCAAAAGGTGATGACCGTGGTGGTGGTCACCACCAGCAAGAACACCACCATGATGAGCACTTTGCGGACGCGCAGGATGCGCCAGTAATCCAAGAAGTGCAGCTGGGCCTCGCTGTCTTTGACCTGGGGGGCTGGGGGTAAAGCTTCCATATGTAACGAATAAAAACGGGGAGGCCAGTAGTGATACCAGCCTCCCCTGATGGTTAAATCAAGTCTTAGTAACTGGCACGGATACCGATGTAGACCCGGTTGCGGGTGTAGCTACGGTTGCCCGTGGTGATATCAGAGTCCAAACGGTCATAGTTGTAGCCGGTTTCAGCCGTGAGATACTGGTTGATCTCATACGCGACGTTGAGGCCGACCGTGAAGTAATTGTCGGAGGAGCCGTCCTGCGGACCTTGATTGAATTCCGAGTATTGATATTGGGTGAGCAGGTTGGCCGTCAGCTTCGGCGTGATGCGGTGATTTACCGTACCATACACTGCCGTGGCCTGCTGGTCCAATGAGTTGTTAACATCCGTGGAGGAACGGTTGTGCTTCACACCCACCTGGAAGTAGCTGCCTTCACCGTAGCTGTAGCTGCCGTAAACATCCACATAAGGGCTGACCGTGCTGTCGCTCACACCTGGCACCGCATTCGGGAACTCAGTGTACTGACCACCGATACGGGCCGACCCGGTCAATTGCGGCGTGAACGTATGATCCGCACCGATATAGAGGTAATGGGAACGGCTATCGCGGGTCGTGGAGGAAACTAAATTAGGCGGAGGCAACACCGGCACAGGAGCAGTGATTTGGTCGCCATTGGAGTGTTCCGTCACGTTAAATTGGTAGCCAAAAATACCGATCGTCGTCGGCTGGATGTTCCAGCGGGAGTTGAGTGTCACCAGATGCTCCGTGCGGTCCAAACGGGCGGAGAGGGAGTTAGGACCTTCCTGCTCGTAATTGTACCAAGAGTTCTGATAGCCGACCTCGAAGCCCAGCAGACGGGTCACATCCGCACCAAAAGTGAAACCGGCGATATTGCGCATGTTGTCACCCTCGGAACGAAGCGGACGGGTCAGAGTGACGGGGTCCAACAACTGGGGCTCTTGTGCGATGGCGAAGCTCTCGGACACTTCCAAGCGGTAGCGCGGGCTGAAGTTGTGGTTCAGGCGGGCTTGGAACTGGTGGCTATGATCCGCCGTATCCTGCGGGCGGTCCTCATAGTATTTCATGCTGTAGGTGTATCCCGCAGTCAGGGAAGTCTGCTCCTTGACGAAATTCACATTGGCGGACGGGCTCAACTCAAAGCCCAAGCTGGAACGAGATGGAGTTACGCCGGGGCTGGGGCTGGAAGGAGCTGTGGCGTAGTTGTCATCGTAGAAACCACGCAATGTCGCTGAAACGTTCCAGATCTTTTGTTGTGCCTGGGCGGTCTGCACAGCGGCAAGACCCACTACCATCACACCTGTCGCGGCAAGAATTCTTTTTGTCATAACAGCTTCCCTCAAGGGCCACCACCACCTTTAATTGTAAAAGTTACAGGTAGCCTTGGTTTTCTAACCTGCCCGGCTCAAATGTCAACGTTTTAGAAGGTTACAGATAGGTGACACTCAGCCAGCTAAATAGGACCAACCAGCTTTCACACCTTGGCTAAACCTATTTTTTAAAATAAAGTTCCGCGATATTCCAAAACAGCCGGTTATTATGCTGCACCGTGGGCTGCAAGTTCGCCACGTCATTCCGGATGGCGGAATAGGCAAACATACAAGCCGTATAGATCATCGGAACTTGTTCAGACATAATGACTTGCACTTCATCCACGTATTTTTTCCGGGCGGCGAAATCTAGGGTCTTGAGCTGCTTGTTCATCAACTCGTCAATCCGGGCTTCCCAGGGAGTGGAAGGGGTTTCCTGCCGGGGATACCACTGATGCGTGAACCCATTGGAGCGCAACACATTAAGACTGCTGGTCGGCTCCGGCGAAGTACTTGCCAGGCCAAGGAAGATGCACTCGTAATCGTAGGTGGCGTCCAGACGGGAGACCAGGGTGTTGAAGTCCAAGGGGCGGTAATTGACCTTGATACCCAAGCGCTTCAAATCCTCCTGTACCAGCACCGAGCCCTTCTCCCGGCGGCTATTGCCGGCGTTGGTGTTCATCTCGAACTCGACGGGGTTGCCGTCTTCGTCCTCCAAAAAGCCATCGCCATTCCGGTCCTTGATGCCGATTTCCGCCAATAACTGCCGGGCTTTGTTCAAATCATAGGGTTGCGTCGGGATGTTGGGATTGAACCATTTGGTGTTGGATTCGTTCCAGAAACCGTAATTCGGTTTGCCCAAACCATTCAGGGACGAGGTCACGATACTGTCCCGGTCGATGGCATGGGAGATGGCCTGCCGGAATTTCGTGTTGCGAAACCACTTCAACTTGTGTGGCGGGATGTAGGGCTTGCCGGATTTGTTCGCACCCGGATTTTGGTTGAAGCTGATGAGGTCCATCTGCGAAGCCACACCCAGTTCCACAAATTTGAATTTGCCGCTGGCGGCTTCGGCCTTGAAGCGCATGGCCTCTTCCGGCCGTACGAACTCCTGCACATCGCAATCTCCTTTGAGGAAACGCAGCGAGATCGCGTTCTGATCGGGCACCACGGAATGCACCACGGTATCGAAGTAGGGCAGTTGCTGGCCTTTTTTATCAACGGCGAAATAGTAAGGGTTCCGCTCCAGCAGGCAAAATTCACTCGTCTTGAATTGTTTGAGCCGGTAGGGGCCGGAGCACACGAGCTGATCCGGAGGCGTGGAGACACTGTACGCAGATTCAAAGCGCTTCTCCTTCACCGCAGGTTCCAAGATGTGCTTGGGCAGGATGCGGACATCGCCGAAAAACTCAGCGAAGGGGGCGTAGATATCTGGCGTGACCACCTTCACCGTGAGGTCATCCACCTTGCTGATCTCAAAGTCTTTCCCGTCGATACGCAACGGGTCCGCCGTCACATTGATGATGTCTTTGTTGTAAACGATGTCTTTCACCGTAAAGACCACATCGTCCGCTGTGATGGGCTTGCCGTCCGACCACTTCAGTCCTTTGCGCAGGCGGATGGTCCACGTTTTCTGATCATCGGCCACCGACCACTCGGCAGCCAATGACGGATAGACTTCCTGCGTGGCCTGGTTCTTCGCGATCAAGCCCACAAACATCATGTCGATGATGTCGTTGGAAGAAGTCTCGTTCGCGGTGATGGGATTGAAGGTCTTGGGATCGCTGAAACTGGCGATGACGAAGCGACCACCTCGCACGCCCGGTTCACAGGGGTTCACGTACGGCTCCTCGATCGGTGGCTGGGAGTTGGCTGCCGCTGCAGGGACTTGTTGTTTGCCGCTACCACCACAACCGCCGAGTAACGCTGCACCACCAGCCAGAGCGGTGGTCCCGATGAATGATCTGCGGGTGAACTGTTTCATGCTCACTTTTTCTGGAAGAAGAGTTCCTCGATGTTCCACGTGACGCGATGGGAGCTGAGTACGGTCGGCTTGAGACCACTCAAACGCTTGTCCACCGCGGCGTAATTGTATTGCGAAGCGAGATAGATGAAGGGTGCCTCGCGGGCCATGATGACCTGTACTTCATCGAAGTACTCTTTGCGCTTGGCTTCATCCAGCGTGGTGCCTTGCTTATCCATCAGCTCATCCAAACGCGCCTCCCAATCGAAGGAAGGCGTCTTCTGGCGCGGGAACCAGAAGTGGGTGAAACCGTCGGATTTGATCACGTTGGCATTGGCCATCGGATCGGAGGCTCCACCGCCCAAGCCCAGATACATGCACTCGTAGTCGTAAGAACTGTCGATCTTGTCCACGAGCGCATTGAAATCGATGGGGCGGAAATTGACCTTACAGCCGAGGCGCTTGAGATCTTCTTGCAGCATCACGGAGATGCGCTCGCGCAGGTTATTACCCGCATTGGTGTTCATCTCGAACTCGATCGGATTGCCATCGCTGTCTTCGAGAATGCCGTCTTTGTTGCGGTCTTCGATACCGATCTCTTTGAGCAGGGCTTTGGCCTTCGCGATGTCATAAGGATACTTCGCGGTGTCGGGATTAAACCACTTCTTGATCACCGGAGAGACGAAGCTGAAGTGAATCTCACCGCGACCGAAGAATGCACCTTTGACGATACTTTCACGATCCACGGCATGAGCCATCGCTTGGCGGAATTTCGTGTTGCGGAACCATTTCAATTTGTGCGGGGCCACATAAGGTTTGCCGGTCTTGGGATTGGAACCCGTGTTCAGGTTGAACCAGAAGAATGATTTCTCGGGCCCGATACCCAGCTCCAACAGTTTGAACTGCCCTTTGTCTGCCGCTTCTTTGAAGCGCGCGTATTCATCCGGGCGGACGTTCTCGTGCACGTGAGCTTCGCCAGCCAGCATACGGAGGGACATGGCGTTCATATCCGGCACGCTCATGTAGACCACTTCATCCAGATAGGGCAGGCGCTGGCCTTTGGAATCGGTGTTGGGGAAATAGGGATTGCGCTCGAGCAAGGTGAACTGGGCGGGCTTCAGCTCCTTGAGCTTGAAAGGGCCGCTGCAGACCAGCTCTTTGGGCGGGGTATCGATGCCATAAGCGGATTCAAAGCGCTTCTCTTTCACGGCCTTCTCCAAGATGTGCTTGGGCAGGATGGGCACGCCACCGGCAGCGAACTCCAAGAAGGGCGGGTAAACTTCCGGGGTCACGATCTTCACGGTCAGGTCATCCACTTTGCTAACTTCAAAGATCTTGTCATGCAGAGTGAAGGCATCCCGGGTGACGTTGTTGATAGCGGGATTGTAGATGATGTCGTTCCAAGTGAAGACGACGTCATCAGCAGTGAGGGGCTGGCCGTCACTCCACTTCAAATTCTTGCGCAGGGTAAAGGTCCAAGTCTTTTGATCCTCAGCCACGGTGTAGGAAGCGGCCATGCCGGGCGTGGCCTTTTGCGTGCGCCAGTCGAAGCCCATCAAGGCGCTGAAGAGCAAGCGGGTGATGTCACTGGAGGATTGCTCGTTTTCGGTGATGGGATTGAAGGTCTTGGGATCGCCGAAGGTAGTGATGATGAGGCGGCCACCGGGGATGCCGGGTTCGCAATCGGCCAACAAGGCGGGCTCAGGCAGGGGGAAACCATCGTCCTTGGCCAGCTTCACCGGGGCATCCGCGCTCCCGCTGCCAACGGCTTTGGAGGCAGAATCGGATTTCTTCCCGCATCCGCCCAGCAAGAGGGCGGTCATAGCGACGACACCGAAAAAGACTTTGGGCTGCAACATGGCTCTAACCTTTCCACGGAAGCGGAAAAAGTCCAAGCCTAAGAGGAGGCG
>JAURFH010000069.1 GCA_030834415.1 Verrucomicrobiota bacterium
CTTGCGCTCGGGTTGCGTCACTTCACGCTGGGGCGATGGCAGTTTCTGTTGGGCAGCGCCATTGTCGGTACCCTCGTTTTGGTGGAGGAGATATCTCAAGCCTGGTTCCCTGCCCGCACGTTCGATCTCGTGGATCTCACGTTTGATTTTCTCGGCATCATTTGCTTTGGCTGGCGAAGCGTTTGGTTCAGCGGGTTTCATCTGTGCCGGAGCACCCCACTCAGCCTTGATCAGCTTCTCTTCCTGCGTGACGGCGGATTCCTTCTGTAATAGGCTCTTACGCAACAACCCATTCATCATATCTATGAAACACCTCGCCTGTTTCGCCCTCGCGTTGGCCATTTTGTTCCCATCCAGCAACCATGCCGCCGACAAGTCCGCCGACTGGAAAGTGCTCTTTGACGGTAAATCATTCGACGGTTGGCGCACTTATAAAGAAGGCGGCAAGATCGGCGCAGGATGGAAGATCGAGGATGGGGTTCTGCACAAGCTCCCCGATGTGCCCGCCGGTGATCTGGTCTCGGAAAAGATGTACACCGATTTCGAATTCTCCTGGGAATGGAAGCTCGCTGCGAAGGGTAACAACGGAGTGAAATACTTCATCATCCCTGAGCGCAAGTCTGCCGTGGGCCATGAGTATCAGATGATCGATGACACCACGGTGAAGGATGCGCTCTCGAGCTGCGGCTCATTCTATCTCGTCGTCGCCCCCAAGGCGGACAAACCGATGAAACCGATGGGCGAGTGGAACCAATCCCGCATCGTCGTGAAGGGCAATCATGTGGAGCACTGGCTCAATGGCGCCAAGGTGGTGGAATACGAATGCGGTGATGCGAAGCTCCTCGAACAAGTGGCCAAAACGAAATTCAAAAGCGCCGTGAAATTCGGTGAGAAAGTCACCGGCCATATCCTCCTCACCGACCATAAGGACGAGTGCTGGTACCGTAATATCAAGGTGCGGGAACTGGAGTAGATAAGCGGCTTTTCTTGAGGTTACGCAAGGAATGCTAAACTTATCCGGCTTATTAGCCAAGATTTTCATTGCCCGGGCACGGTCTCTCCCGGCATACTCCTGACTGTAGTTCCCTAACAAAATCGCAGATCATGCATCCGAGGCGCGCCCATTCCTCCGGAGGCCGTAGTCGTACGAAACGGTCTGTCACTGGTTTTACCCTCATTGAACTTTTGGCGGCAGTGGCCGTCATTTCCCTGCTCGTGGTCATCATGCTCCCAGCTCTGGCCAAGGCGCAGACCAAGATGCGCTCCAACCGTTGCCTGAGCAACCTGCAGGATGTGGGCACGGCCATGAGCCTTTATCTGCAGGACTGCAATGACAAGGTGCCCTATGCTGCGCTGCGCTATGCTACGGGCAATGAAGAGCGGCATTTGGCTTGGGATGACCTGATGGGGCCGTATCTGGGTATTGACCTGACACCCGAGGAACGCAATCGCGATGGTGCGACCAAAGGCGGTTCCTTCAAACTCTTGAGCTGCCCGGAGGATTCCTTACCGCTGAGCTTTGCGAATAACATGCCCCGCGATGAATATCGCCGCAGCTATGCCATGCCGGAACACAACATGGGCGTGATGACGCTGGCTGGCCAGGAGCCGACGGCGGCGGATTGGCCGCCCTGCCCGGTGAACCGCACCGGTCTTGGTTTGCGTCTGGATGGCCGTCCTAACAGTCTTTCTGCCCGCTGGAACCGCGATGATGAGCCCGGCAGCATGCAGGCACCCAAGTGGCAGCCCGCTTTTTACACCCCCATGATCATGGATGCGCCGAATACCTTGTTCATGACCGAACACTTTGACGGTGCCAATCATGTCGGGGCGTGGGAAGGAGCAGCCATCTCGGATATCTCCACCCACATCGTTGACAAGGCTAAGCAAGCGCCCCAAGAAAGGTTCAATTACTTGATGATTGACGGGCATGTAGAGAGCTTGGTGCCGCAAGATAGCTACATCCGCAAGCATTCCAGCAAGTCCGCTCCCACGCGTCCGGCAGGCATCTGGACGGTCTGGCAGTATGACTGATTAAACCGTTTTTTTGACGGTTCGTTTCTTCCTTCCCCTCCCTTGATTGCGGGCTATTGCATTTTACTGATTGCCCATCCCTTTCTTCCTTTTTTTGGGAACGTTTGCTGATAAAATTGTTTTTCTAACACCAAAGAGCGGCGTTGTAGATTTATTTGTTTTGCTTAAGTAATTGAGGTGCAATGCCATAAGCGCTCACGTTCATAGCTCTTATATGGATTAACGATAAAGTATTTCAGAAGAAGGGTTAATGGCGGAATTCCAGCTTGGTTATTCCATTAATCTGGCCTTACCACCCAAAAGGGCTATTGGTAGTTTTATCAGGATGTTGTAATTTGCTAATAAGTCCAATCAGAGAGGTTAACTTATGAAGCAATTCTCACCTACCACTACTCTTCGTGCCTTCACATTGATTGAATTACTGGTCGTCATCGCCATCATCGCCATCTTGGCCGGCATGCTTTTGCCTGCTTTGGCCAAGGCGAAACAGAAAGCCCTCCTCACGGGCTGCCTCAATAACTTGAAACAAATTGGCCTGGCCATGAACATGTACAGTCCGGATAACCAGGAGAAAATTCCCTACGCCCGCCTGTCGGGCAACGGTCAGCACATATGGGATAAAAAGCTGGGCCCGTATATGGGTTCTACCAGAAACCCGAATGCGACCGGTGTGCAGCCTTTCCAATATGATCCCGCTGGCAGTGCGCCGAATGGAACCTTGCAGCCGTCTCCGGAAAAATGGCCACGTTGTCCAGCGGACAAAGTGCCGGCGCTGACGGTATACCAAGACAATCCCCCGTTCCACTACCGCCGCTCCTATGCGATGCCGCAACACAATGGTGGTAGCAGCCCGGCTTGGAATTGGGATCCGACCGGTTACGTCCGTAAATCCACGGATGATTGGCCGCCCAATCCATCCAGCATGACCGCCGTCGGGCTGATCGTAGTGCGTGGTGGTATCACGCTCAATGGAGCGAGCTCGGTCTGGACGCCGAACGCCTACGATGATACTGCGGGAAACAATTGCTCCAAATGGCGGAATCAACGCGCGATTTACCGCGATATGATCTTGGCTTCAGACGATACCTTGATCCTCTCCGAGAAGATCATCTCGAATAATTATTTCGGCACGCAATCACAAGCGGAGCTGCAGCGTCCAGCGGCGCAATACATCGGTGGCACGAACGCCGCGCAGACCCTCACGCAAGAAAGCATGGGATCGGATGAACGCCTGCTGCATGGTTTGAACATGTTCAATTACCTCTACATGGATGGTCATGTGGAGCATAAGGATGTACGCAAGACGCAGAACTCCGTGGCGAATAACAATCGTCAAAGCGGCCAGTGGACCATCAACCCCAAGCTGTGAAGGAGAGAGAAGATGCAGTCGTCCTATAAATTAATGGCCACGGGGCTGGTGATCGTTGCCCTCGGCCTGGCTGCCGGTTGTGGTGGATCTGATGAACCGGTTGGTGATGAGCCGTCTGGGGCTGCCAGTCAGCCGGTTACTCAACCGGTGCAGGCTGTGGCGTCAGTGCAGCCGACACCACCGCCAGTGGTTCCGCCGCCGGGTGCGCCGGTAGCTGCGCTTCCAGGGGGAAGTGCTCCTAACATGCCGACACCGATTGCCAACGATGGCTCGCTGGCTTCTTACGTGACCAGCCGGGCCAGTGCCTACTTCCAAGATGGCGAAGGCGAATTTGACGCCAAGAGTGCGCAAGAGGTGGTGGAGCGGGCCATCGTGGCGTATCGCGAAATCCAAACCACCAAGCACGATGATTCGCCGGACTGGCCGGTCTTTAATGACCTTTCATTACTGGTGAAATACCAAATTCTGCGGGCGTTGCCACCGGCTCCGGAGGGGCAACGCTTTGTGTATGATGCTGCCACTAGAAAGGTTCAAGTTGCAGCAAATTGACGGCGTGTAAATATCCCTCCAACCCAACCATAAAGCGGGGCGCGAGCAATTCGCGCCCTGCTTGCTTTTATGCCGGCATTATCAAGCTCTCTGGTTAGGGTGTTCGGTTGGTTGTGCGGCAATGATTATCGCGCAAAATCCCGTATCGAAGTGGAGTCATAATCTATTTGGATAAAGTTGAATATTAGTTAAAATGATTGAAATAAATAATGAGACCATACTAATCCTTATAATTAATTGAATTTATATTTTCGTGAATTGTCAACAGGGAATGGTGTGCGTCCCACTTCGTTGCTGCTCTGGAAAACGGTCTTATTGCACGCTGTGGTTTGGCTGTCATGTTAAATAATTGTGAAGCAATAGGTTAACAATATGCTCAAAGGCCGATCTTGAGGGTTATCGATAACGAACTGTTAACTGTGAATTGGCTTGGTGTATTCGCGTTAAAGCGATGGGGTTTTCATGCTCTCACCCAAAATGCCTATGGCGTAATTATTACAGAACTGTAATGTAAACTAAGTAACCCAATAAGCAAAAATGTTATGGTTTTATCGAAGGTCACTAGAATTCGTTGTGCCTTTACCCTCATAGAATTACTCGTCGTCATCGCCATCATTGCGATTTTGGCGGGCATGCTTTTGCCGGCTCTTGCTAAAGCCAAACAAAAAGCCCTGACCACTGGATGTCTGAACAACCTCAAGCAGGTTGGGTTGGGTATCACCATGTATGTCGGTGATAATAGCCAGAAACTTCCCTATGCGCGTTTGCAGCATGGTGCGGTCGCCAGTGGCGGCCAGATGTCATGGGACAAGAAGCTCGGTCCGTACATGGGCTCCAACCGAAATCCCAACGCGACCGGAACTGGCCCGTGGGAATGGGACCCCTCAGGTGGAACTGTTAACGCTACCTTATCGCCGCAACCTGAGAAATGGATTCTTTGCCCGGCCGACAAGGTGCCGGCCTTGGCCGTTTATCAAAACATCCCGGCCTATAACTACCGCCGCTCTTATTCGATGCCTCAACATAACGGGGGCACCACCACCACGCCTTGGAATTGGGATCCTACTGGTTACACTCGTCAATCCACGGATGACTGGCCGCCTAATCCTTCCAGCAAGACGGCTGTTGGTTTGATCATCAATAGCAGCAAACCAGTGGTGAACAATGCCAATGCCGTCTTCACCAATAATGGCGATGAGACTGCGGCCAACGTCAGCAAGATATTCCGGCAGAAGGCTGTGAATACCGCCATCATTCAAGCGCCCGATGATACGTTCATGATGAGCGAGCGCATCTTGGCGAACAATTACTTCGGAACCATCACGGCGGCAGAAATTCCCCGGCCATCTTCCCACTGGGGCGCTGGCACCGCCAATGCCCAGCAGCAATTGACCAAAGACAGCATGGGTGGCGATGCTAAGTCCCTGCATGGTCTCGAGATGTTCAACTTCCTGTATGTGGACGGGCATGTAGAGCACAAGAACAAGAAGCAAGTGCAAAACCCAATAGCTCCCCTTGATCGCCAGAGCGGTCAATGGACCATCGACCCCAAACACTGATTTGTCATAGGCCCATGATTAACTGTCGTTTCCATCTGTTGATTCTTGCGGTTGGGGTGGTGTCGTTGACCGGTTGCGGAGAAGCGGACACAGATTCGCCTGCTGCTGCCACTGCCCCAGCACCAGTCGTTTCTCCTCTGGTGGCGGTCGATGTCGCCCAATCATCATCGGGGGGTGTTGCTCCACCGCCGGGCATGATCGCTCCAGGGAGTTCCTCCGGGGCTGGGGCAGAGCCGGCAGTTTCGCCGGATGGTCCGCTCCAGAACTTGGTCAACAAAGGAAACATCTTCTTCTACGATGAAGCTGATAATTTTCTCCCTAAGGATGGAGTAGATTTCCTGCAGCGCGCCGTGCGCAGTTATCTGGATACTCAGAAGTACAAATCTGATGACTCGAACGATTGGCCACAGCTCACGGATCTCTCCATGCTGGTCCAGTACAAAGTGGTCAAGGCCCTGCCCACACCACCACCCGGTCAGAAATATGTATTAGACCCGCAGACGCGCAAGGTCTCGCTGGTGAGTAATTGATGCAACGATATCAGTTCCCCAACCCAACCAGCAAACAGGGCGCGAATCATTCGCGCCCTGTCTGTTTATTGAGATGTTGATTGGTTGCGGTTCACTTCCGGGGCTTCAGCTCCCATTGTTCGCCGAAGAAGCCTGCTTCCACGATTCCGCCCGGCCAGCGTGAGGTCACCGGCTTGCTGATATCGATCACCGCCCAGTCTGGCAGTTTCGGTGTCTGGCGCGCGTTGTTCAGATAATCATACTCGCGATAGGTGAAACTGCTGTTGATCACCACATACTTCTCCGGATTCAACGGATTCGGATAGATCAGCAGCGGCACGTTATTCGCGGCGGAATGGTTCAAGCCACCCGCCCAGAGGCCCTTGGCACTCCACTTGATGGGCAGCTTGTCAGCGATCTTCGCCAGCACTTGATTGCTCTGCGGATCGCCCCACAGCACAAGGTTATGCTGGGCGATATCGGCCTCGGTGATCTCCGTATCTTTCTTCACCCGCGCATCCCCGCGGAACTGCTGCCGCCAGTGCGTGATGGCGTGGTCCAATTCTCCCTTCACCCAAGCATCCACTTTGGAATTCAGTGCCGCACCAGTCTGCTGCACGAACATGAAGGAATCCATGAACGCATCATCGATCGGACCTTGCAGACCGTGCTTTTTCACGAGACCGGTCGCAGCTCCATCCACCAGCCTCCAGCGCTTGCCTTCCTTGCGAAAACTCGCCGTGAAACTGCGATCAGAGAAGGGACGGGGACCAGCCAGTGATTGGCCGTCCAGTATGACGACGGCGGGGCGCGTGATATCCAGCGGATACTGGCCAGGTTGGAACACCACGCTGAGTGCCGTGAGTCCCGTGGTGGCCACCTTGATATGGTTCATGGACGCATCATACTCCGCATCCACGCGTCCGCGTTCCCAATGCTCCTCCAAGCCATCAATCGTGACCCAGAACGCTTCGTTGTAACGCAACGTGAACGTGGTGAACTTCACCTGGCGTGGCACCGGATTGCGCCCTTGCTCCGCGATGGCATCGATGCGCTTCGCCACCTCAATCTTCGCGTTAGGTTCGAACTTGTGTTCCGTGTCCGGTCCGATGATGTGCGTGAGGCGGATACCTTCCTTCGCCGCAAATTGTTCCATCAAGTCCGCCGCCTGCTTCTGGCGATCTTTCTCCCCGCTGTAAGCCACCGTGGGCACGTTGAATAGATTGATGGCGTGCTCCGTGGCATCATGCCAGCGCCACAGCTTGGCCTCCCATGGATACGGCTTGAGCGTCTCTTGCTGGAAGAAACGCAGGAACTCGGCCGCCTCGGAAAAGCCAGCTCCCGGTTGTGCCGCCGCCCAGAGGCTGGGATGGTGCACGGTGAAATTCCAGGTAGAAGCGCCACCCATCGAAAAGCCACGCACCACGATGCGATTCTCATCCACCGCGTAATACTTCTTCACATGCGCCAGTGCTTCGAACACATCGGTTTCACCCGCGAACCGCGCGGGATTGCAGTAGCGGTTATAGACATGCAGCACGATGGTGTTCGGCGGCGTGAACTGGCCCGGATTGCGTTGGCGATCATTGATGAAGTTCATCTCACTCAAGACTTCGCCGCGACCATGAAACCAGATGTCCAGCCGCAAGGGCAGGCCCGTCGTAGCAGCTTCAGGGACCACCAGTCCGTAAGGCTGCACGGAGCCGTCGATACGGGATTCAAACGCCCGGACGACCAGTCCGGTGGCGCCAATCCAGAAAGGTTTTCCTTCGCGCAATTGTTTTGCTCGGTCGGTGCCTTGCTGGAGCAATTGCCGCGCAAGGCCGATCTCGTTCGTCTTCTGTATCTCTTGATACGTCAGCGCGTAGCGCACGGCCTTGTGATAGATCTGCACATCGGGGAGCAGGGCGAGCAAGTCGGACTTTTTTGCCACGGCCTTCCGGGTGTTTTCGATCTCTTTGGCGAGGGCGTCCAGTCCTTGCTCCAGTTCTTTGCGGTCCTTGTCCGGCACCGTGATGCCGATGGGGGGCACGCGACGGACATTCGTTTCGAGATTATCCGCCGGACCATCCGCCAACACCGCGAACACGCCGGTCAGCATCAGGGAAAAAGCAAGGGGCAACAGATGTTTCATGGTTATCCTTTAAGCAAACCCATGGACTCGTGCGATGCAATGGAAATTCATTTCGAAGGGGCTCGCTCTCTTATCATGTCAAATTCTCCCTCTTGCGCCCGGACTCATCTCCCCACACAGTAGCCCGACGAACATGGTGACTGAGAATGACATTTTGGAAGCGTTGAAGACGGTGAAGTACCCCGGCTATTCGCGCGATATCGTTTCTTTTGGCCTCGTGAAGCAGGTGGCGGTGAGCAATGGCGCGATCCACGTGGCCATGCAATTGACCACGAACAATGCCGAGATAGCCCAGCAGATCAAGACGGAGTCCACGAAGCTGCTGCAAGCGCTGCCGGACATCCGCATGGTGCATGTGGATGTGCGTCCTGCTCCGGGGGCCGCCTCAGGCGCGCCCGCGGGCGGAGCGGCGCCTGCACCGAACAAAGTGCCGGGCATCAAACGCATCGTGGCGGTGGCGAGCGGCAAGGGCGGGGTGGGTAAATCCACCTGCTCGGCGAATCTCGCCTGCGCACTGGCGAAGCTCGGCTTGGAGGTCGGCCTGCTGGATTGCGATATCTACGGACCGAGCATCCCGCTGATGATGGGTGTGAATGAGCGCCCCATTGTGAGCCCGGATGAGAAACTGGTGCCGCTGTATAACCATGGGGTGAAGCTCATGAGCATGGGCTTCCTGCTGGATCCGGATCAGCCCGTCATCTGGCGCGGACCAATGATCCAAAAGACCATCCAACAGTTCTTCAGCCAGGTGGATTGGGGCACGCTGGATTACCTGCTCGTCGATCTGCCTCCCGGCACCGGCGATGCCCAGCTCTCCCTTTGCCAGACCGCGCCCCTAGATGGCGGCGTCATCGTCACCACTCCGCAGGAAGCTTCCCTCGGTGTCGTGCGCAAGGGCATCTCCATGTTCCAAAAGGTCAATGTGCCACTTTTGGGCATCGTGGAGAACATGAGTTACTTCACCACGCCGAATGGCGAACGCGTGGAGATCTTCGGCCACGGCGGTGGTCGTGGAGAGGCCGCGCGGCTGGATATTCCGTTCCTTGGCGAGATCCCGATCTTCACGGAAATCCGGGAAGGCGGCGACCAAGGCGTGCCCGTGGCCGTGTCGCTCTCAGATAAGCCACCCGGTCAAGCCTTCTTGGAGGTGGCTAAAAAGCTGCACGAGCAACTCGGTTGAGCCTTGATTAGCAAGGACTAACAGATAGTCCTACGTAGCTTTACCCACCCTAAATTCAGGGTTGTCATCAGAGGGTAGAGTGTTACATTCGGTCAACATTTCGACGCTTATATTTTGATAGCGAGTATGTCCACCGAGACAAAGACCGCCGCAGGCGTTAACGATCTGCTGAAGAACTCGTCGCTATACCGCGAGTTTCAGGCAGAGCGCGAAGAGATTCTTAGGCACAAGTGGATTGAGTCCGAGAAGGCCGGGTATGATATCGGCTTTGAACGGGCCTTGACCGATTGGATTATCCATCATCGGTCCAAGTGGCGAAAAGCCCGTCAATCGAACGGCGCCTGAAGGTCTTTTAGTCTGACTTTTTTCCTTTAAGGCGGTCCTGTGAGGCTGCCAAGGAATGACCATGAATTTTAATAACTACTTTCCGGGCCTGCTGATCCCCAGCTGGCCCTTTTTCTTGTACCATGCCTGAGCGCCTCATCATCATGAACCCGGCCGCCCTCCAGCGTACGCTGAGCCGGATGGCCCATGAAATCGCCGAGAAAAACGATGCCAGTAACGACATCATTGTCGTGGGCGTGCAACGCGGCGGCGTGCATCTCGCCAGCCGGCTGGCCACGCAGCTCGAACAGATCTGCGGCCACCCGATCCCGACTGGCACTCTGGACGTGAATTTCTACCGCGATGACCTGGACACGAACTACACCCCGAACGTCCAACCCACCCAGATCCCCGCCGACATCACCGGCAAGGTCGTCGTACTGGTGGATGATGTGCTCTTCAGCGGACGCACCACCCGCGCGGCGATGGATGCCTTGAAAGACTTGGGCCGCCCGCGTCGCATCCAACTGGCGGTGCTCGTCGATCGCGGTCATCGCGAACTGCCCATCAAGGCGGACTTTGTCGGCAAGAGCATTCCCACCGCGCGCGCGGAGAATGTGGATCTGAAGCTGAAAGAAGATCAGGGCGACGACACTGTTTACTTGGAACGCATATGAGCTGGAACAAACCTCACCTGCTGGACATCGAATCACTCACCGCGGACGAGATCACCACGGTGCTCGATACCGCCACCGCGTTCAAAGCTGTCGGTGAACGCGCCATCAAGAAAGTTCCTGCCCTGCGCGGCAAGACGGTGGTGAACTTCTTCGTGGAGCCTTCCACGCGCACGCGCATCAGCTTCGAGTTGGCCGCCCAACGTCTCTCTGCTGACGTCATCAATTTCTCCGCCGAAGCCTCCTCGCTCAAGAAAGGCGAGACGCTGAAAGACACCGCCCGCAATCTCGAAGCGCTGAATGCGGATATCATCATCATCCGTCACAGTGCCACCGGTGCGCCGCATTTCCTCTCTCGCTTTCTTAAATCCAGCGTGGTGAATGCCGGTGATGGCGCGCATGAACATCCTACGCAGGCCCTGCTGGACACGTTTACCATCCGCGAGAAGAAGGGAAAGGTCGCCGGACTGAATGTGACCATCTTGGGCGACATCCTTTACAGCCGTGTGGCCCGCTCGAACATCTGGTCTTTGCTCAAACTCGGGGCGAACGTGACCTTGTGTGGTCCCTCCACACTGGTGCCCAAGGTGTTTGAGAAGATGGGCTGCAAGGTGACGTGGAACCTGGAGGAAGCCATCCGTGATGCGGATGTGGTGAACCTCCTGCGCATCCAGCATGAACGCCAGCGCAAGGCCATGTTCCCGAATATCGGCGAGTACACCAGCCTCTTCGGCATCAACAAGACGCGCTTCAAGAACATGAAGCCGGATGTGCTCATCATGCATCCCGGCCCGATCAATCGTGGTGTGGAGATCGACAGTCAGGTGGCCGATTGCGACCAGTCGGTCATCCTCCAACAGGTGACCAATGGTCTCGCCGTGCGCATGGCGGTGCTCTTTCTCGTGAGCGGAGGCAAAGGCCCGCAAGAGGTGGCTGCGCCTACCGCCTGACACATTTCAAAGCTCAAATAAAAAACCGTTGAAACGTGTCACACGCTTCAACGGTTTAAGCTTTTTCAGGTTTGTTGCTGCTTATAGCCGCTTTGCCAATTCCGCCTGGCTGTTGTTGAACACTTCCTGATGCAATGAGCCGCCGTGCGAATCCATCGTGACGACCACCGGGAAGTTCTCCACTTCCAGTTCCCAAATGGCTTCCGGCGAACCGAACTTCTCCAGGAAGTAAACGTTGCGCACGGACTTGATGCACTCGGCCAGCACCTGCGCCGCACCGCCGATGGCGTGCAGATACACACAGCCAAATTCTTTGTTCGCGGCGAGCGTGCGATCACCCATGCCGCCCTTGCCGATGACTCCTCGCAGACCGAACTCTTTGATGATGTGCCCTTGGTACGGCTCCTCACGGATGGAGGTAGTAGGCCCGGCCGCCGTCACTTTCCATTTGCCTTCTTCATCTTTGATGACCACCGGGCCGCAGTGATAGATGATGCCGTCCTTGAAGCTCACGCCCTCGGGCAACGTGCCGCCTTCATGCAGATACTTGTGCACGGCATCGCGTCCGGTGAAAAGCGTCCCGGTGATCTCCACGGCATCGCCGACTTTGAGGGCGCGGATTTTCTCTTCGGTGATAGGTGTGGTTAGATGAGTCATAAGCTGTTAGTAGAGCCACTTCTCGATTTTCGACTCGTTGGAAAGGATCACGCCCTGACGCCGGTAGGCCCAGCACATATAACTGATGCTCACGAAGAACGAAGCGGGCAAACGGTTCGCCGCGCAGATCTTCACACCCAGCAACGTCGTTTTGCCGCCGAAGCCCATGGGCCCGATGCCCAATTCATTCGCCGTCTTCAGGATATCCTGCTCCAGTGCATCCAGCTCCTGATTCGGATTGCGATCCTCGATGGTGCGGAGGAACTGTTGCTTGCTGTATTCATAACCGGTAGCGCGATCACCACCGATGCACACGCCGAGGATGCCCGGACCGCAGCCCTTACCCTGCGCTTGCAGCACGGCGTCGAGGATGACCTTGCGGCAACCATCCAGATCGCGGTTCGCCTTGAGCTTCTCGCTCGGCAGCGAGTATTGCGCGCCGACGTTCTCGCAGCCGCCACCCTTGAGCATGAGGGACACCTTGATCTCGCTGGAGCGATGCTGGTGAAAGTGAACCGTAGGCGCACCGGGTCCGACATTCGTTCCGTCATTCTTACCGGTGAGCGAATCCACCGAGTTCTGACGCAAATAACCTTTCTTCGTGGCGAGCGTCACGGCGGTGCGAGCGGTCTCTTCAAATGTGATCTGATCAAAACCTACGGGGCATTCCACGTAGAAGATGATGCTGCCAGTGTCCTGGCAGATGGGCTGGGACTTTTGCTTGGCCAGCTTGATATTCGCCTCGATGATCTTGAAGGCGGATTCCGCGATGGTCCCTTTCTTCTCGTTCTCCAAGGATGTCAAAATGGCCTTCTGCACATCATCGGGAATCTCCGCCGATGTCCGGCGGATCAGCTCTACCAAGGAATCCTGTAAGTCGCTCATAAGGTCTGAACAAACTAAGACGCGGGCAGGGGAGTGTCAACGCAGGGGCAAGGGTGAGGCTATTGAGAACCGTCGCCCGTCTCCGTCTCCAGCGGCTCACCGTGCAAGATATGGTGCACGTTCAGAAGCAGCTTCTGCGCTGAGAACGGCTTGTGCATGATGGTGGGGATGCCCAGCCGTTTCAGTTCCTCCACTTTTGCCGTCATCGAGGCCCCGGAGGCCAATCCGCTGCTGGCGATGATCTTGATTTCCGGAGCCATCTTGCGCAGGCCGCGCACCAGCGCCACTCCATCCATGAATGGCATCATGATGTCGGTGATCACCACCTGCACTTTGCCTGGTTGCTGTGCCACCAGCGCCAGTGCTTCGGTGCCGTCATTGGCCGTCACTACCCGGTAACCCTGTCGTACCAGGATATCCTTGCCCACCTCCAGTATGGCAGGCTCATCATCCACCAGCAGAATGAGTTCGCCATGCCCCATGGGTGGTGCTTTTTCTGATGTTGCCATCTCCGTGGCATCGCCATCTTTCACGCCCGGTAGATACACCATAAACTCCGCACCTTTGCCCGGCTCACTGTTGATCCGCAGATAACCATGATGGCTCTTCACGATGCCCATCACCGTAGAGAGTCCCAGACCAGTGCCTTTGCCCAGTTCTTTGGTGGTGAAGAACGGTTCCAGAATCCGCTCATGCAACTCCGGTGGAATGCCCATACCGGTATCCTTGACCGCCATCACCACGTAATCCCCGTCGGCGATCTGGATGCCGTGCTCCGGCGGCAAGTCTTGGACCGTTTCGTTGCGGACATCGATATTCAAGCTGCCGCCGTCCGGCATCGCATCCCGGGCATTGATGGCAAGGTTTAGCAGCACTTGGTGCAGTTGTGTGGGGTCACCCATGACATTCCACAGATCCGCCGGGACGTTGGAGCTGATCCGGATATTCTTGGGGAAGGCTTCTTTGGCCACGCGCACCATGTCCTTGATCAGGTGCTTGGGGGTGAGCAACAGACGTTCACCCTTGATGCCCCGGGCAAAGGTCAGCACTTGCCGCACGATGTCTGCCCCGCGCTGGGTGGAACTCTGCAAGTTGCGCAAAATCTCGCAGGTATCCTCATCCGGATGCATCTCCTCCAGCAACTGGACGGACATCATGATCGGGGCCAGCACGTTGTTCAGATCGTGCGCGATGCCGCCCGCCAGCAACCCGATGCCCTCCATGCGCTGGGCCCGGAGATATTGTGCCTCCATCTGCTTGCGCTGGGTGACGTCCTGCTTGATGGCGATGAAGTGGGTGACCTCCTTGGTATCGCTTAGCACCGGCGTGATCGTCATTTCTTCGTCATAAAATGAGCCGTCTTTGCGCTTGTTTACCACTTCTCCACGCCATACGCGGCCACCGAGGACGGTTGCCCACATCTCATCGTAAAATTCCTTGCTCTGTCGGCCGGATTTGAGCACCTGCGGGGTCTGCCCGGCGACTTCTTCGACCGTGTAACCCGTGAGGGTGGTAAAAGCCGGGTTTGCCCACAGAATCTTGCCCTGACTGTCGGTGATGACGATGCCGTTCGCCGCTGCCTTCAGCGCCGAATCCTGAAGCTGCGACCGGCGGTTCATCGCTTTCAGCTCCGTGACGTCCAAAATCACGACCACTATGCCCTGCACCTTTCCCTCAGTATTCTTAAAGATGGCCTTATGAAAGATGCACTCACGTAGTTCTCCCTGCCCGTTCTTTACTTTGCTCTCGTACGCCGAGATGCCACCTTGCTCGAGCAGATCAGCATCCTTCTGCTGATAGACTGCGGCCAATTCTGGTGGAGCGAAATAAGTCACCGTCTTCCCGCGCAACTCTTCCCGGCTCAAACCCAGTAGTTTTTCGCCCGCAGGATTGCAGTCTTGGAATTCTCCCTGCGCGTTCTTGATGAAAACAGGCACTGGGATGGAATTCATCAGCGTCTGCTGCAATTGCACTTGATGTTCGAGCTGCTTCTCTATCTTCAGGCGTTCGGCGGTGTCCGTGCCGATCCCCAGTATGCATTGACGCCCTTCAAGTGTGATCCGACGGCCCACGAAATGGTGCGGATGCTCAGTGCCATCCACGGCCATCAGCCGCGCATCGATCTGCGCTTCACCGCTTAGCAAAGCCGTCTTGATCGCCTGCCTGGTTATCTTATGGTCATCGGGATGCAGTAACTCCAGACAGCATGCGTCATTTATCTCCTCCGCCGTCCGGCCCGTGATGCTTTCGAGTTGCGGATTCCAGAAACGGATTCGCCCATCCGCCTCGATCACGTAAAACACACCCGGCAACACATCAATCGTCCAGCGGGAAAAATCACGTTCCTGCCGGAGCTGTTCCTGCATCTTTTTCAGACTGGAAATGTTGGTTATCCGAACCATTACGAGCTGGTTGTCCAGCAGATCGAGCCTGCGGATAGCCAGCTGGCCCCAGAAGGGATTCCCTTTCAGTGTCAGGTATTCCACATCTTCCTGCCAGCTGCCCTTGGCCAAGACCTCGTGATAGATTTTCTCATGTATTTCTGGCACGCGGGCCTGCCGATGCCATTCATTTCCGGCTTTCCCGACGATCTCTGTTTTCGAGGTCGCCTCGAACATCTTCATCGCCTGCTCGTTACAATCGGTGATCCTGCGGGTGTTCCAATCCACCAGGAAGAGGGCATCCAGCGAGCTGTTATAAACTCCGCTGAAGAGCCGCTCACTTCGGCGCAGTGCCTCCTGGTCCTGCCTCCTTACCGTGATGTCCTCGAATGTCCCCAATACGCCAAAGACTTCCCCTGTCGCCGAGCGCAAAGGCGTTTTGGAAGTCTCCAGCCAGCGGTGGCTGCCATCGGCCAGGGTTATGGGTTCGATGATGCCGGACTTGGGATTACCCGACTTTATGACCTCCTGGTCATCCGCCATATACTTATGTCCTTCAAGCGGTCCCCATGGCAGTTCCAGGTCGGTTTTGCCTATGATCTCTTCGGGCGTGTTCATCCCAGCAGCTACCGCAAAGACCCGGTTGCAACCCAAGTAGCGACTCTCACGATCTTTCCAGAAGACGGCTTGCGGGATGGTATTGAGGATGCCCTCCAGCATGACACGCTGCTCATACAACCGGTTCTCCGCCTGCTTGCGGTCATCGATATCTAGATGAATGCCTACGGCCCGCAAGGGACGCCCTTCGGCATCGCGCTCAAAGACGGTGCCACTGGCCAATATCCACATCCACTCTCCTGCCTTTGTCTTTAAACGGTGCTCGACGGAGTAAAAGCTGCTCAAACCTTTCAGATGATTCTGCAATTGCCCATCACCTCCGGCAGATCTTCCGGATGCACCAGCTTCTCCCAAGTTTTGAAGTCTGGTTCCAATTCTTCGAGGTGGTAGCCAAGCATCTCTGCCCAGCGACGGTTGAAGATGGTTTTACCGGTCTGGATATTCCAATCCCAGGTGCCCAGGCCGGCACCGTGTAAAGCCAGATGGTATCTTTCCTCGGAATCACGCAATTCTTGCTCGGCTTTTTTACGGTCCGAGATATCACGAAAGTATCCACCAGCGTATTCCTTGCCCAGATACTCGATATAGTTTGCCGAGATCTCCACCGGTACCACCCTTCCGTCGGCCAGATGATGCTCGCTCTCAAACACGGCAAAGCGGGTTTCCCGCAGCTTCTGCCAGTTGCTCACGGCCCGTTCATTGGCGTAAGCCGGGTCCCAGTCACGGACGCGCATAGTGAGCAGTTTCTCCCGGGGATGGCCGAAGTGCCGGACCGCTGCCTGGTTGACATGGATCAGCCGGAAATCATCCGCCGGGTCCAATACATAGACCGGGTCGTTGGAAAGCTCATTGAGCTGCGTGAGGAAATTCAACTCCTCATGGGCCTTGTCTTTCTGGATCAATTCCCGTTGCAGCAGCCACTTGAACATCACCCAACCGGTAACCAGCACAAAAGCGAGACCTTTGTAGGTATCCAGATAATCATGCTCGGCCAGATTGGGGCCGGACAGGAGGCGGACGGCATGGTCACTCAGGAGTATCCAGGCAAAACCGATGATCAGATAAATTGACAGCAACCGGTTCGCTGACGATACCGGCGACCGGCCAGTTGGCTGTTTCTTAAGGCGGGAATGCTGCGATTGCATTTGTCGATTCATGCTGAACGTCTTCATGGGTGAGTCATTTTGACCTCACCCAGCAGGGTCAGCAAATCAACCTTGGCATCGGCAGGCGGGTGCCGCTAACCGAATATTGGCCTTTCTAAGCGCAAGTTTGCATGCCTTACTCCGTATGTTTTGGTAGCCGGCTAGAGGATGTTGGCGGCTAGTTCGGCCAGTTCCGAGCGCTCGCCTTTTTGCAGTTCTACATGCGCTGCAATGGCATGCGGACGGAACCGGCTCACGATGTAGTTGAAACCGTTGGAGGCGGAGTCCACATACGGGTTGTCGATCTGGTAAGGATCGCCCGTGAGGATGATCTTCGTGCCTTCGCCCGCGCGCGTGATGATGGTCTTCACTTCCAGCGGGGTCAGGTTCTGGGCTTCATCGATGATCATGAACTGGTTGGCGATGCTGCGACCGCGGATGTAGCTCAAGGCTTCCACCACGATGGAGCCGGAGCGCATCAGGTCACCGCTGCGCCGGTGCTCATGGCCCATGTTTAGGTCGCTCAAGAGTTCGAGCGCGTCATGGATGGGCTGCATCCAGGGATTGAGCTTTTCCTCCAGCGTGCCGGGAAGGAAACCGATCTCCTTGCCCATGGAGATGGTGGGACGGGCCACGATCACCCGGCGGAACTCGCGGTCCATGATGGTGCGCTTCAAGCCTGCCGCCATCGCCATCAGTGTCTTGCCGGTACCGGCCTTGCCCATGAGCGTGACGATCTTGATACGGTCGTCCAGCAACGCATCGAAGGCGAAATGCTGTTCACGATTGCGCGGCTTGATACCCCAAACGCCTTCGCGTACGTCGATGATGGGCACCAGCTTCTTGCCGGTGGGGTCAACTTTGGTGAGCGCGGTGCGCTTGGGATTCGTCTCGTCGATGAGGGTGCAGTACTCGCTGGGGCTGTAACGCATCGAGGCATCCAGTTCCAGCTCCTCATTCGCCCGAAATTTTGCCATGACTTCGGTCGAGACCGTCTTCTCCGTCATGCCGGTGTACAATTCCGAGATGTTAACGCGGTCCGTCTCGTAATCCTCGGCCGCCAAGCCATGGGCATCCGCCTTGATGCGCAGGTTGATGTCCTTGGTGACGAGGATGGTCGGTATGCTCGGGTCGAGCTTCTGGACGTCCAAAGCGCGAGCCACGATGCGGCTGTCCACCGTGTGGTTCAGGGCGGCATGGCCGTTGCCGTTCTGGTCTTTGAAGACGATGCGCAGGTTGCCGCCGTTGGACAGTTTGACCCCGCTGCTCAGCTGACCGGTCGCGCGGAAGCCGTCCATCATGCGGGATACCATACGCGCATGCTGGCCGAGTTCGTTGGATTCCCGCTTGAAGCGGTCAATCTCTTCGATCACCTCGATGGGGATGAAGATATTGTTCTCCTCGAAGTTGAGGAGGGAGTTGGGGTCGTGGAGGAGTACGTTGGTGTCGAGGATGTAGTTTTTCACTTAGGCAGATCCGCCAGTTTGATTTTGGCCATCCGCTTGTACCACGCCTGGAGCTGGGTGTGCTCGGCGGGCAGGCGGTAACGGCCGGTATAGAGGTAATTCCCGAGCATGCCGAACAGGTCGAAGTCGGCGAAGCGCGGCCGGTTATCCAACAGGTAGGGACGGTCGAACAGCATCTGTTCGAAGGGGGAAAGCTTGGCGGCCAGTTCGGCGACGAGCAGCTTCTGCTGCGCGCGCCAAAGGTCCAGGCAACCACGGCCGAACTTGCGTTCTTTGTGCCGCAGGAAGCCGAGGTGTCCGGATACCGGCACGAAATCACGATAATAGATGTCGTTCAGCTTGAAGCCGATACCTTCGATATCGTTCTCGATGTAACGCCAGAGGATGGTCTGGAGGCCGCGCAGTTCCTTCGGGAAAAGGCCAAGCTCGAACTTGTTGTCCAGATACTTGGCGATGACCTGGGAATCCTCCTGCGTCTCGAAGATGACCTGGCGGCCATCCTTCAACACCGGCACTTGGTAGTAGCGCTGTTTGGTCAGTTTCCAGATGACTGAGCGGTCATGGTTGGGGACTTTGACGTTTTTGTGGGGGATTTTTCCGAAATCGAGGATGCGTCGCTGAACGATCACGAACGGGCTGTATTCAAATCCGTAAAGTTGTATCATATGGGCGTTGTCAGGCCGTATCTGAGTGGAAGAACTTTTCCTTTTTCCCTAAAGCTCGGCATCAGAGCATAGCCGGGATGAGAGTGAGTAAGTTGACCGGATGAACGAGGTGGATGAAACATCAATCCGGAGGAGGCCGCCAAGGACAGGGAATTAATCGACAGACAGTCAGCCTTCAGCTTTGACAAGCTTTGGTTGGTAAAAACCCGGCTTAACGGCACGAGTGAAATCTAGGAGCGAGTTTCGCGGCTGACAAGCGGAACTTTAGTGACAATTGCGTGGCGGATGATTTTGTCCGCTTCTTCGCAGCTTGTAACTATTTGATTCCGGCCAGCCGTTCTTTCCAGATCTTGTAGAGCGAGACGGTCGCGCGGACATCGCGCAGGCAATATTCGGCGATCTCGCGGAAGCGACCCTCCTGCATCATATTGCTGACGTCCATGCCGGTGACGCCATGGCCTTTGG
>JAURFH010000006.1 GCA_030834415.1 Verrucomicrobiota bacterium
CCATTGGGCAGATTGTAGAAATCAAACAACGGACGCTTCGGTTGGGACGCCGCCATGAATCGTTTGACCAGTTCGTAGCGGGCCGGGGCATAGTTCGCCGGTTTGCTGAACGGCACCTTGTTCGCGTCATTCGTGGTGATGCAAAGGCGATAGCTGTAAGTCATCACACCTTTATCACCTGCTTCCGGATCGCCTGCTTCCTTCGCCGTCATTAGTGGCAGGAGCTTTCCTTGTGCATCAAATGGCGAGGCCTTCACCGGGGCTTTCGGGAACTGTTTGCCCGCCAGAGATTCTCCGTAATCCTTCCGTCCCTCGCGCCCGACCACATAACTCACGCCCGCTTTCGCCATCAGGTCGCCCTCATACGTGCAATCCACGAACACTTTTGCCGTAAAAGTGTTTGAACGCGTGTTGAAGGACTGGATGCGTGCACCGTTCTTTTTTACCGAAACCAGCCGTTCGTTCAGGAAGATTTTGACCTTCGCTTCGCCCAGCATGTCATCGAATACCTTGGCCGCAACATGTGGTTCATAGGTCCATTTACTCTGATCCTTCACCGCCACGGAGTAGGGGAGCTTGATGCCCTTCGCTTTGTAATAAGCCTCGATCCGCAGATGCGTCTCCTCAAACAATCCCAAGAGCGTGCGCCGGTCCGTCTGGTTGGAGTCACTGAAACTCAACCCGCTCGTCATCACCCCGCCGACGATATCCATCGGCTCCACGAGTGCCACCGTCGCGCCTTCGCGTGCTGCACCCACCGCTGCCGTAACACCACCCGGCGTCGCCCCAAACACGACTACATCGAATTTATGCTCCGCCGCCTTGGCGACGAGAGTTGTCCCTAAAACCAACAAACTTAGGATTACAGATAAACGCATAAGATTTATGAACTAAAGGTCGGTGAACCTCGCAGTTTAGATGTCTAAAATCGTCGAGGTAATAGCCTGAGTCTATTCCTTGAACACCATTGGCAGAAACTCTGCCAGATACTTTCGCCACACCGGCCAGCTATGATTGCCCGGAGTTTCCTTGTAGCCATGCCGGATGCCGCGTTCATCCAATATGGCGCTGAATCTGCGGTTTTCATTCAGCAAGAAATCATCGATGCCACAGGCGAACCACAACACTTTCAGGTATTTGTTCAGCTTGCCGCTTTGCTTCAGGATCGGTCCGATGGTCGTATCCGGATCGCGCACTGCGGAACTCATGCCGCCCACCCAGGCGAATTTCTCCGCATTCTTGATGCCCACCACCAACGATTGTTGCCCGCCCATGGAAAGACCGATGATGCCCCGATGCTTTGCATCCGTCTTCACCGTGTAGTTGGATTCAACCAGCGGGATGACCGACTCGAGCAATTCCTTTTCATACATCTCGACATTGCGCCAGCGATCGGCATCGGTGCGCCGTTCCACGGCATGGCCGTTGGTCATCACGATGACCATGGGCACGCACTTCTTCTGGGCGAGCAGGTTGTTGGTAATCCAATGCGCCCGGCCAAGTGCTGTCCAAGTCATCTCGTTATCCCCTGAGCCGTGGAGGAGATAGAGCACCGGGTAATTCACCTTCCTCTTGGTAGTGCCGTAACCCGGCGGCGTATAGACCTGCACTCGCCGCAATGAGCCGGTGGCCTTGGAGACATAATCATGCGTATGCACGACGCCATGCGGCACGTCTTGCCAATCATGGATGAGCGGTGGTTTGCCAGGGATATCCAGCACGCTGGTGCTGATGCTGCGGGCCGGCTTGGTGTAAGTATTCGAGGGGTCGACGACACGCAGTCCATCCACCACCAGACTGTAGCCATACAGTTCCGGTTCGAACGGTCCCAGCGTGACGCTCCACACATTCTCGCCGTCCTTGGTCATCGCCTTGTTGCCGCCGCCCCATTCTCCGCTCACTTCCACCTTCTTCGCATTCGCCGAGCGATAACGGAATGTCACGGTACGGTCCTCATGCAATTCGGGTGAATGGACAGGAGGAGGTTGTTGAGGGCGAGCGGATGTGGTTTGTGCCGGAGCCGCGGGTTTGGCTTCTTGAGCCAGAACTTTGTTTGCGCCCAGTCCGGCCAAGGTCAAAGCCCCGATAAATTCGCGTCGCGTGGTGTTCATGGAATGCGGTGAGTTTGCCCGTGAAGAAGGAAAACCGTCAACCACGCTGGTTTATTTGCCTTTCAACACCTCGGCCACCCACTTCCGCAATCGCTCCCGCTCCTTGATGGGCCGCAGCACCCATTCATCCGTGTGATTCCGATACGGAAAATCCATGAAGGTGTAGTTTCCCTTTACGCCCGCTTCTTCCAGATATTTTCTAGTGGTAGCCTTGCCGCCGCCCTCCTGACTGATGAATTGCGGCCGGCCGTTCAGTCGCTTCAGCCGTACCAACGCCGCTTCCCGTTCCGAATCCGCATACGCCCACTTCCTTACCCCATCATAATGGCTGTGCGCGATGAATCCGCACCAGTGTTTCGCGATCTCATCATCATGGAGCCCGAGGTAATTACATGCGATGGCCCCGCGTGAGAATCCAGCGAGGAACACCTTGTTCGTATCCCCGCCATACTTCGCGCACACTTCTTGTAAGGCTTGCAGGCAATACTTTTTCGTCTCACTTACTTCACCCCACCATTGCGGGATGTTGGATAAATTGCCATCCTTGTAGCCGACATAGGGCAGACATATCCAAATGAAGCCTTTCCCGCCTGAGATGCCATAGCCCAAGTTGCTGCCCTCCACCGTGCCCGCCGAGTAATCCCCGAACTTGTTCGTGTAGATTCCATTCCCCGCATACTCACAGATGACGGGATACTTTTTGCCAGCCTCCCAGTCCGTGGGGAGGTAAAGGGCGTGATAGACTTCTGTGCCTTGGTAAGTATTGACCGTTTGCTTCACCCGTTTTCCCGGAGCCGCTTCGCTGACAATCATCTTGGGGGTGACCAAGTCGGGAGCGATATCGCGGATGTCAGGTAATGATTCAGCGCAATGCCCCGAAAAGAGGCCGTTTATGGCCAATCCAAGGCATGCAATCAGGCGGCTGATTTTCATGGTTCTGGTTTGCGCTAAACGGACCAGAAGTCACGTACAATTTCCGGCCGACGCTTTTATCGTAGTTACGCTTTAATAGAGCCTTTTAGCATTGATTAAATAGTGCTATATGGATATACCGTCGCCTGTGAGTGGGCGAAAGTCATATACCTACATCTTCAGCGACTCTACCGGAGCCGAAACCGGTCCGCTTAATTTGGAGCAGATACTTGCGCTGGTGCGAAGCGGGCAGGTATCCGGCGCCACGTGGGTCAAGCGGGATGACCAAGAGCATTGGGGCACAGCGGCGGACTTTTCTGAGCTCAGAACCAAAGATACCGCCCTTTCGCCCAATGAAGCCGCCAGTGGCTCGATCAGTTCCGTGAACAAGCTTGACCCGCTGGCAGCCGAAATGGAGCAGTCCGAGTTCGCCAAGCCGATCCGCAATGGCGGCAATTGGTTCTTCTGGGTGGCCGCACTATCGCTGATCAATACCATTGCCGTGGCTACGGGCAACGATTGGGGTTTCGCGCTTGGCCTGCAACTGACTTACTTTATCGGGTTGACCTCCGATCTATGGGGGACACATGGCAACGCGATAGCCCTGGTGGGAAATCTGCTCTTGGTCGGTGGGTTCATCTGGTTCGGTATCGCCGGATACGGCCGGAAGTTTGTGCCTTATTTTCTGGGCGTGTTCATCTATGCTGGGGACACCATCCTAAGTTTGTTAAGCCTCCACGTGTTGACCATTGGCATCCATGGGTGGGCCTTGTACTGCATGGTCAAAGGGTTGACGGCCTTCATGAAAACGGGTCAACGCAAGTGGCCATCCACTTTACTGAGTGGGGCAGCATTGACGGCCGTGGTAGTAGTCGGGGCCATCGTGTTGGCGGGAGCCAGCGGGGTAAAGCAGGCACTGGCGGCCAAGGAAGACTCCGGGGAGCAGACTAATGATGTTGCGGAAGTGACGGCCCCTGAGCTGTATGTCCATGACGCTGAATTTGACGGCTATTCTCCGCTTACCAACGGGCTCTCTGTGCTCGTCAAACTTCCCAGCGGAAAAGTCGTGGCAGTCATGGACACCATCAGCCTGGCATCGGCCAAAAAGGACGGCAAAGAACTTGCCGCAGCAGACCTGAAAACCGCCTTCAAGCAATGGACGCTGATGCAGGATCATGACCACGGCAAGAAAGTGGAGGTCGAAGGTCCCCTGAGCACTAAAATCACCTCGGGAGACGATTCACGAGAGGGCATCATGGCGTTGAATCTGAAGCTGCCTTCATCTGCTCAAGAGGCGGTAACGCCTTTGCAATTGCGGACCAATCCCCCGGTGGAAAATGAGGTGGTGTATCTGCTGACCCCCATCTGGACGGGTGATGTCTACGAATACGACCGTCGTCAAGGAGTGCTGAGCCCCGAACAAGCGAAAGGTTTTGTTGGCGTCACGCTCGGTGAATGGGTGGATGACAACCTGCTGGAAGGTGCCATCGTGCTGGATAAAGAGGGCAAACTAGTTGGTCTCGTTCCCCGGATGAATCTGAATCGCAAGGGGAAGCTGCCCAGTGTCACCGCCATGAGCGTCGAGCACTTGAAAGAGTTGTAAGCCTTAGTGCAGCGGTTTTTGCCACGGCACTTTGCCGCCTTCTTGCAGGTGTTTCATGAAGATGAGGGACATCTCATTGAAGATCCGCCGCTCCTTGCTGGCGAGGTCGTTCGTTTCATACGGATCCTCGGAGATACGGTAGAGTTCTAGCGGCTCAAACGGGCTGTTTTGCAGCAGCTTCCATTCACCTTTGATGACAGCGTCAATGGTCTTGCCGCCGTATTTCAGGCCGCCTTCACGCCGGGTGAAGTATTGTTCGCGGACCAGTTCCTGTTTCTCACCCATCAAGGCCGGCAAGATGCTCGTGCCGTCAACCCGCGGTTGCTTGGTGCCGCCGATCACCTCAACCAATGTCGGCAGAAAATCCATCGTCATCGCTTCCAGCCCATTGGTGCTACCGGCTTTGATCTTGTCCGGCCAGGTGGCGATGAAAGGTACGCGCAATCCGCCTTCATACATACTCTGTTTTCCATCACGCCAAGGACCGTTGTTCGCTCCCGGAGGCAAGTCGCCGCCATTATCAGAAGAGAAGAGGATAAGGGTGTTGGACTTTTTACCGGATGCTTCCAACGCTTCCATCACCTTGCCAATCCCTGCATCCATGTGCTCAATCAGAGCGACAAGTTTAGCCCGCTTTTCATCGATGCCCTTTTCCCGTTCTTTGACTTTTTTAAACCAATCATCCGGCGGCTGGATGGGGGTGTGTGGTGCATTGTAGGCGAGATAGAGAAAGAAGGGTTTTTCATTCCGGCGAGGATCCTTGATGTAATCTGATGCCCAAGTCGTGAAGAGGTCAGTGGCATGTCCGGTGGGAGTGACGATATCTTTGTTCAGGCGCATATAGTTTTCGCCATGACGCAGATGGGTGTAGTAGTCATCCATCATGTCACCCAAGAAGCCGTAGAAGTATTCGAAACCGCGTTCCAGCGGAGTGTTGGGAGATTCCAGTCCCAGATGCCACTTGCCGATCATCGCGGCATGATACCCGTTTTGGCGCATCAACTGGGGCAGTGTGGGGCCGATGGGGGAGAAGTAGCCCCAAGAGTTGTTACTATGGGTGCGGATAACACCCGGCACTCCAACGCGATCAGGGTAACAACCGGTCATCAGGGAAGCTCGGCTGGGAGAGCAGACTGGGCAATTTGCGCGGAAGTTGCCGAACTTCATACCCTCAGCCGCCAGCTTGTCGATGTTCGGGGTCTTAAGGTCCTTGGCACCGTAACAGGACAAATCACCCCAACCCAAGTCATCGGCAAGGATAACGATGATGTTCGGCTTCGTTGCCCCTTGCGCTATTGATGCCGCCAATACTAACGCCAGCATCACCAAGAATTTAGCTGCTTTGCTCATATTCCCATCCGCGGTGAACGAGTTTCAATTTTGGGTTAGGTGCTCCGCAGGGTCAACATCACCTTGGTTAGACTCGGTTAATCAGGGTATTTACGTAGTTTGCTTGTTTAAATCGGTATCCCCTCAATTGTTTTAAGGGCTACTACTTTGGTGGGGTGCCAGCCTATTATATTAAATACAACCAAAATGGCAGCTTGATTCTGTTGTCACCTGATTTTGATGAGTGGAATAGTAATCGATGTCCCTGTGGCTAAGTCATGTTAGATATGACCTAAGTGGCATCAGGTTTTGTGATTTTTATTTGCGATGTGGTTGTGGTCAATAAGACTTGCTATCACTTTCTGTGGTAGCTACTTAAGCTGCCGATGAAGAGATTTATTGCTACACTTGGGATGACCTCTCTGTTGTTGCCGGTCGGCAGCACAAAAGCGCAAACAGCTGTCACCGATTACTAGGGGAACTGGAAAGTGTTTCAGTATAATACTCCCTCGCGCTGGGTGGAAGGGTACTACAACAATCTGACCCAGCAGGTGCGCAATTCCTTCGATCAAAAGGGTTTTGCCGGTGAGAACGAGATACTCGTTGATATCTATTATCCCGAGTCGCAGACAACCGGCGCAGCTGATATCGCGGTGGCTTCAAACGGTAATATCTCAGGCGGGTTCTCCGGCACCAGTGCGATCAGCAACGGGAGACTGGTCACCAACGTGGATGATGAGTTTCAGACCTTTTTCCCTGCACCCAATCTCGGTTTTCTGGTCGGGGTGATCCATGACTCGGATACGCAATACATGAATGTGCTGGTGAAGAAGCAGGGCATTCCTGCCGGGAGTGAACTGGCCGGTAATTGGAGCGTAGTGGGTTACAGCACCCCGGCTAAATTGCAGGAGACGTTTTACTCGAACAATTCGCAAAGCAACCGGATCGGGGCGGATGATCAGGATTTCGCCCAGCAAGGGGAGCAACTGGTGGATCTGAATTATTCTGAAGCTCCGGAAGTCTTTTCCGCTACGTTGACCTTTAGTTCCGGGGGCAGCGTCAGTGGTGATGAAAGCGGCAGCTTTGTGATCAATGGGACTTCGGGGGAAATCTCCCTCGCCATCAGCGGGGACAATACCTATCCGCTTATGGCCACGCCCAATCGCGAGCTGCTCATGGGTGTGTTCCAAGATGAACTGGTGCAGGACTTCAATGTCCTGGTGAAACAGGGCTCCAACCCGACCTTGTCCGAGGTGGCCGGTTCATGGCGCGTTTGTGTCTTCACTGCCCCTACTCAAATCATGAAGAACGGCGCATTGCTGGATGCTTACCTCTCGGGTGACTACAATGCCCGTCATTTGGCTATGCGAATCTCCACTGATGGCAGCGCCTCAGTGGGAGGGGAAGCTGCGACCGTTTCTGTTTCTGGTCCTTCCGTAAACTTAAACGTCGATGGGCAGACTTACTCGCTGAAGCCGACGATTTCCCGCGATATCATGGCCGGTGTTTTCACAGATGGGAATGAGCAGGAGTTGATTATCTTGGTTCGTGAACCCCGCTTGGATGTGGAGCTCAGCTCGACGAACTTGAACATCACGTGGGGCGGTATGGCGAATGCCCTCTTGCAAAGCTCCGACAACCTGAGTTCTTGGGATGACGAAGGGACATTGACGCCCAACGGCACTGTCTCTAAGAGCACCAGCGGCGGGACGGTGAAGTTTTACCGCGTGGTCGCCCCGGCCCAGTAATCCGCTCTATTTGCCGCCTTTGCTTTTTTGGGAAGGACCGGGAATGGCTGGCTCAGCCACGGCGTGGAACCATTCGTCGTAGCGGGCTTTTAGCAGGTCGAATTGCTTGGTGTTCTCTTTCGCCAGATCGTGCATCTCGGTGCGGTCTTGCGCGATGTTGTAGAGTTCCCATTCACTTCTGGGCTTGGAAAGTGCGACGAGTTTCCAGTCGCCCATCCGGATTGCCTTGCCTCCTTCATGCTCCCAGAAAATGCTTTCATGAGCTGGACGCTGCTTGCCTTGCAAGACCGGGGTCAGGCTTAAACCATCCAATGGGGTCAGTCTGTTTCCGTTCAGTTCAGCCGGATAAGTTCCCTTGGCCAAGTCCAGACAGGTAGGCAGCAGATCGATGACATGGCCGACCTGTTCGGTGGTGCTGCCTTTCTTGGCTTTCAATCCCTTTGGCCAGTGCACGATCATGGGTGTGTGAGCGCCTCCTTCGTAGGATTCTTTCTTCCAGAAACGGAATGGCGTGTTGGCTGCATTCGCCCAATAGGAACCGATGCCCGTGTAGCTGGTCTGGCTGCCCATCGTTTCCACGGGGATGCCGTCCGGTTCATAGCGCAACTTCTCCCCGGCGCGGGTGAAGGCCGTGCGATCATAGCCAGGTCGGCCCGGAATCTCTGGCGAGGCTCCGTTGTCGGCGAGGAAGAAAATGACCGTGTTGTCCAGTTGCTTCGTTTCCTTAAGTGCGTTCAGCAATTCCCCGATACCCCGGTCCAAGTGATCCACCATGGCTGCATGCACCGCCATCTTGGAAGCCTGATAGTTTTTCTCTTCTGGGGTCAGTTGGTTCCATGTTTTGCCGTTACCATGCAAGGGTGGCAGAGTTGTGTTCTGCGGGTCGAACAATCCCATCTGTTTCTGTCGCTCGAAACGTTTCTGCCGCAGTGCATCCCAACCGTCTTTGTAGGTATCGCGATACTTGGCGATGTCTTCTGGCAATGCGTGCAACGGCCAGTGTGGGGCACAATGAGCCACGTAGAGAAAGAAGGGTTTGTCCGATTTGGCAAAATCCCGGACATAGCCGACGGCATGGTCCGTGATGGCGTCGGTCATGTAGAAGTCTTTCGGCACTTCCTTCACCGGTTTGATGCCATCTACCAATGAGAAAGGGTCGAAGTAATTGATCACGCCCCAGACAATCCCGAAGTGCTTTTCAAAGCCGCGGTTCACCGGATAGGTCTCCAGCGGGGCGAAGGGTTGCTGCGGGTCAAAGCGGTGGTCCAGCCATTGCTGATGCTTTTCATTATCCGGCAACACCGGGGTGAAGGAGAGATGCCATTTGCCGGACATGGCGGTCTGATAACCATTCGCCTTCAGCAATTCGGCGATGGTCGCCCCACTGCGGCTGAGGCTATGCCCATTGCGGGCCAGGCCGACCTTGTGCGCGTACTGACCGGTCAACATCGAGGCACGAGTGGGACAGCAACGGGCTGCATTGTAAAACTGGGTGAAGCGCAAACCGTTCTTGGCCAGTGAATCGATGTTGGGAGTGTGGATCTCGCCACCGAAACAACCTGCATCCGAGAAGCCCAAGTCATCCGCCATGATGATGACGATGTTGGGACGGGAATCCGCACCCAAGCTTTTGAACAAGGGAAGGGCCAAGCAGGCAGCAGCCAGCACAGTTCTTAACAACGGGGTCATGCTGCTACTATGCCGTAAACCCCGGAAAAATGAAATGACCGCGATGCACCTGCATCTATCGGTCATGCACCGGATCACTTCTTTTTCTTGCCGCCGCCTTCGCCGGGTGCGGGCTTCACATTGGCACGTAATGCCCATGCTTCCCAGATCGCCGTGAGTTCTTTGGCCTTGGCGGGATTCTCCGTTGCGAGGTCTTTCAGTTCCGTGCGGTCGATGCGCAAGTCATACAGTTCCCATGGTCCGTTCTTGCCGAAGCGCACGAGTTTCCAATCACCTGCCCGCACAGCTGCATTGCCGAAATGTTCCCAATAGAGAGCAGTGCGCTCCAAGGGCTGGTTCTTGAATGCGGGCAACAGGCTTTTGCCTTCCATGGGTTGGATGGGCTTGCCCTTGAATTCCGTCGGATACTTGGCCCCAGCCACTTCCAAACAGGTGGGCATGAGATCGATGACATGTCCCACTTGATGTCGCAACGCGCCCTTGTCTTTGATCTGCGCGGGCCAATGAGCGATTAGGGGAGTGCTGATGCCGCCCTCGTGATTCTGTATCTTGTAGCGCCGGTAAGGCGTGTTGGAGAGCGTGGCCCAGCCCGGGCCGTAATACACATCCGAATCCGCTGAGCCCATTGCCCCCGGGCCGTTGCTGCGACCATTGGGACCGCCCTCGGCCGTGCCGCCATTATCGCTCAGGAAGAGGATCAATGTGTTATCGAGAGCATCGCGTTTCTTCAAAGCATCCACCAACCGGCCGATGTTGCTATCCAGCTTTTCGATGACAGCGGCATAGACTGCCATCATGTTATCGAAGCGGTCTTGCTCCTCGGCAGTCAGCTTGTCCCATGGCTTGATGTTGTCCGGTCGCGGGGAAAGGGCCCAAGTGGACTCCACAATGCCGAGTCGCACCATGCGTTCATATCGCTCCGCCCGTAACTTGTCCCAGCCGGCCTTGAACTTGCCCCGATATTTCGCAACCTCGGCTTCCGGTGCCTGCAAAGGGAAGTGCGGCGCATTGTGCGCGAGATAGAGGAAGAATGGTTTCTTCTCGTCCAAGGCCTCGTTCACGAACTTGATACCGTTATCCGTCCAGGCATCGGTGGTATACCATCCGGCAGGTGGTTGCTTGTCCTGTGAATAGAGCAATTCATTCCCTTCGCGGATGGTGCGACCGGCCTTGACCTTGAAATAGAAGCCGCCGCCCTCCGTAGTGCCATAGAAGCGATCGAACCCGCGCTGCAATGGCCACATGGATTCGTCACTGTGACCCACGTGCCATTTGCCGGAGACGGCCGTGAAATAACCGGCCGCATGCAGAGCCTCACCCAAGGTCACACAACGGTCATTGAGGAAGCCGCGATAGCCGGGCAGCTTCTTGTCATCCACCATCTGCCCGATGCCTGCCTGATGGGAATACAATCCCGTCAGCAAGGAAGCGCGGGTGGGGCAGCAGCGGCCAGTGTTGTAAAATTGCGTGAAGCGCAAGCCGTCCTTGGCTAGCCGATCGATGTTTGGAGTCGACATCTCTCCGCCATAACAACCGATATCCGAGAACCCCATATCATCGACCAGAATGACGACGATGTTCGGTCGCTCCGCTGCGCTGGCGCAAAAAGCAATGGCCAACAGGCAGACGGAAAGGATACGGCGCAGAGCCGGAAAGCAATGGGGTTTCATGCGCTTATTATCACAAGGTCTTCACCTTGCCCTTGCGGTGCTTGGGGTCACGTTTCTCGGCCAGCGGCCAGTTCGGGTCTTCCACATGTGCCTCTTTCATCAGCGCGGCGGCTTTAGCCACGAGGTCCGGTTTTTCAGCGGCGAGATTTTTGGATTCGGCGATGTCATTCTTCAGGTCATACAGCTCGATCGCGGCTGAGGGACCGTTCTTCACGGCTTTCCAATCACCAAAGCGCACGGCTTGGATGGATTTCGCTTCATGCAGTTCCCAATAGAAGTATTCGCGCTTGGGTGCCGGGCCACCTTTCAGGAAAGATACGAGGGAAAGCCCATCCGTCTTGGCACCTTTAGGCAGTTTGGTTCCGGCGAGTTCGGTAGCGGTCGGCAGGAAATCCCAGAAGGCCCACGGCTCCTCGGTCACGCGACCAGCAGGCACTTTGCCGGGCCAACGCACCAGCGCCGCCTGCCGCAAGCCGCCTTCATACATGCTGCGCTTGAAGCCGCGAAGCTGGCCGCCCATCGTCTGGTCGAACACCTTGCCGATCTCCGAGTTCGGATTGAAAGAAGAGCCGTTGTCTCCGGCGAAAAACACGATGGTGTTGTCATCGATGTTCAATTCTTTCAGCAGTTTCAGCAGGCGACCCACATCACTATCGAGACGGGTGACCATGGCAGCATAATTCTTCTGCTGCGCGGTCCAGTTCTCTTTTTCGTATTCGCCCAGCTTGTCGATCTCAAAGGTGCCATGCGGCAACGTGACGGCATAGAACATGAAGAACGGGCCATCCTTGTGCGCCTGCACCCAATCGAGCGTGTCTTGCGCGATGAGATCCTGTGCATAGGTCTTGCCCACGCCCTTGCCGGTGTTGCCATCCAAAGTGAAGCGCTTGTCATCGCGATACAGATAGGTGGGGAAATAACTGTGCGCATGGCGCTGGCAATTGTAACCGAAGAAGTGGTCGAAGCCGTTCCGGAACGGACTGCCCGTGGTATCAAACATACCCATGCCCCACTTGCCCATGCAGGCCGTGGCATAACCTGCCTCCTTCAATACTTTGGCGACCGTCATGGTGTTGGCGGGTAGAGGAAACTGGCCTTCCGGTTCGGCTTCAAAGTTTGCCCTCACGGGGCTGTGCCCCGTGTGCAATCCCGTCATCAAAGAGGTGCGTGAAGGTGCGCAGACTGTCGTTCCGCAATAGGCCTGCATATAGCGCGTGCCCTCCTTCGCCATCTGGTCGAGATACGGCGTCTTGATCTTCTTCTGGCCGTAAGCGCCCACATCGCCCATCGCGATATCATCGGACAGGATAAAGATGATGTTCGGTTTCTTGTCGGCAGCCTGAAGGGAAAGGCCAAGCGCCAGCATTAGGAGACAGAGGATGCGGATAGCAGGTGTGCGGTTCATGATGCAGGTGGTCGGGTTTACTGACGGGAGCGTCCTGCTTGCCGTACCTTCTCAAGAGCGGCTTGCAGTTCTTTCACTTTGTCCGGATGACTGGTGGCGAGGTTCTGTTTTTCACCGAGATCTTTGCTCAGGTCATACAATTGCGGGCCTTCATCATTGCCCATCTCGGTATTCGTGTTCTTATTGATCTTTGGTCCTTTGCTGGGCTCGATGTATTTCCAGTTGCCCTGCCGGTAAGCCAGACCGTTCCCGTGCTCGATGATGTATTCGCGGCCTTGCTGCGACTCTCCCAGCAAAGCAGGCAGCATATTGAGGCTGTCCGGGGCATCCGCTTCGGCCAAGCTCTGGCCGGTCAAAGCGGCTAATGACGCCAGCAGATCTATCTGCGATACCATCGCATCACTCACCCCGGTCTGGATCTTGCCTGGCCAGCTCACGATGAAGGGCACACGCGTGCCCGCCTCGAATTTGCTGTATTTGCCGCCGCGCAAAGGACCGGCGGGTTTGTGATTACCCAACAATTCCACAGCCTGGTCATGATAGCCGTCATCCAGCACCGGTCCGTTGTCGCTGCTTAGGATCACAATGGTGTTCTTCGTCAACTTCAGCCGTTCTAAGGTGTCTAGGATTTGGCCGGTGCACCAATCCGCCTGGATGATGGAATCACCCCGCAATCCCATGCCGCTCTTACCGGTGAAACGGGGATGCGGCACGCGCGGCACATGCGGATCGTGCAATGCGTAATAGAGGAAGAATGGTTGGTCTTTGTTCCCCTCGATGAATTTGACCGCCTTGCCGGTGAAGATATCAGCCATGTCTTCATCCACCCACAGCGCGGATTTGCCGCCTTTCATATAGCCGATTCGGCTGATGCCGTTCACCACACTCATGTCATGGCCGTGACTGGGACGTTGTTTGGTGAGTAGTTCGGGATTCGCCTTGCCCGTGGGCACGCCCGGGATGGGTTTGCCGTAGCTCACCGTGATGGGGTCTTTCGGGTCCAGACCGACCACGCGATGATTCTCCACGAACACGCAAGGCACGCGATCCGTAGTGGCGGCCATGATAAAGGAGTAATCGAAACCGATCTCATTCGGGCCGGGCTTGATGTCGCCGTTCCAGTCGATCTCCTTGTCGCCCAGACCCAAGTGCCACTTGTCTACCACGGCCGTCTTGTAGCCCGCCTTTTGCAGCATCGCGGGCAGGGTGTTGCGGCCGGGCTGGATGATGAGGGAGGCATTGCCGGGCAAGATGCCAGTGCCTTTCTGCCGCCACGCATATTCGCCAGTTAGCAGGGAATAACGTGAAGGCGTGCAAGTGGCCGAGGTCGCATAGGCACTGGTGAAACGCAGACCATTCTTGGCGATACGGTCCATGTTCGGGGTGTTGATGGTCTTGGAGCCATAGGCACTCACATCGCCATAGCCCAAATCATCCGCGTAGATGAGCACGATGTTCGGCTTTTGCGCGGCAAAGCATGTGATCACTGACACCAACGTCAGCACGCACGTGATGATGAAATGTTTAATCATAAATCTCGGGTTCACGCTTGGTTCTAACACAGACGCTGCTTCAAGTGTAGAAGTTTCGCCCCAATCTGATTGGCCCTAGTATTTCACGGATTACGCATTTCCTTTTGCCCTTGGGACTCGATTTGTTATCTTTTTCGCATGTTCCACGTAGACAGTTTAACTGGCAAATCTTGTCGTGATCTTTGGTCAGGAACCTTTTGGGTTTTTATGCTGACGTTCCTGCTCCTCGCGCCGGCCAGCTTTGCCGCGGACAAGAAACCCAACATCCTTTTCCTATTCGCTGACGATTATACCTACGAGGCCATCCGCGCGTTTGGTTATACGGACATCGATACGCCGAATCTGGACAAGCTGGTGAAGCGTGGCACGACTTTCACCCATGCGTATAACATGGGTTCCTGGAGCGGGGCGGTCTGTGTGGCCAGTCGCACCATGCTGATCACCGGGCGTTCCGTCTGGAGCGCCAACAAGATCTACAACGAGACGGACAAGGAGCGTGAAGCGGGAGTTCTCTGGCCGCAGCTCATGGCCAAAGCCGGTTACGTGACTTACTTCACCGGCAAATGGCATATCAAGACGGATGCGAACAAAGTCTTCCACATCGCCCGTAACATCCGGGCTGGTATGCCGAAGGATACGCCGGAGGGTTACAATCGTCCCTTGATCGGTCAGCCTGACCCTTGGAATCCGGCCGATCCGAAGTTCGGCGGGTTCTGGCAGGGTGGCAAGCACTGGAGTGAAGTGGTGGCGGATGATGCGGTGGATTATCTGCAACGCGCCAAGCAGGAGCCGCAACCGTTCTTCATGTATATCGCCTTCAACGCACCGCATGATCCCCGGCAGGCCCCTCAGGAGTTTTTGGACAAGTATCCCTTGGAACGCATGCAGACGCCGACCAACTACCTGGCCGAGTATCCGTATAAGGATGCCATAGGTTGTGGTCCTTCCTTGCGCGATGAGAAGCTCGCGCCTTTCCCGCGCACGGAGTTCGCCATCAAGACGCATCGTCGCGAATATTACGCGCTCATCACGCATCTGGATCAGCAGATCGGTCGTATCCTGGATGAACTCAAGAAGAACGGTCAGGAGGACAATACCTGGATATTCTTCACGGCGGATCACGGCTTGGCCGTCGGTCATCATGGCTTGGTGGGCAAGCAGAACATGTATGACGATAGTGTGCGCGTGCCCTTTATCGCCGTGGGACCGGGCGTGCCGAAGAACAAACGGGTGGAAGCGCCCATCTACCTGCAGGATGCCATGGCTACTTCATTGGCTCTGGCCGATGCACCAGTGCCCGATCATGTTTTCTTCAACAGCCTCTTGCCGTTGATCCGGGGAGACGCCAAGCGCTCGGCTTATCCGCAGATCTATGGTGCCTATCTGGAATTGCAACGCGCCATCACGGTGGATGGCTACAAGCTCATGGCCTATCCCAAAGCCAACAAGCTTCGCCTCTACAACCTGAAGCAAGATCCCTTTGAGATGACTGACCTCTCAGGCAGTCCCAAGTATGCCGAGAAACTTAAAGAGACTTTCGCTCAACTCCAGACCCTGCAAAAAGACCTCGGTGATACGCTCGACCTCTCCGCGTTGGCTCCGAAATGATGCGGCTGGCTTGATCGCGACATGGCGTGAGCGATGCCCTTCAGGTGCATTTCTCCAAGGTGCTGGCGTATCCGGGGCATTGCAATTATCGCTGCTTCCGTTAGAGTCGTAGCATGTTCCCTGTTACCGCAGTGCAGCCAAGGTTGCGTTGGTTCCGTTTGCTGTTCGGGATTTTTCTGAGCCTGTGGCTGGTGTCCGTTGGGTGGGCGGCGTCCCAGCGTCCCAATATCGTTTTCTATCTCTCGGATGATCTGGGTGTGGACTTTGTCGGGTGCTATGGCAACAAAGTCATCCGCACGCCGAACATCGATCAACTGGCGGCACAAGGTGTGAAGTTTCAGCGGGTCTTCGCCGCTTCCCCGACCTGTTCGCCTTCTCGCGCCGCAATCTATTCAGGCATGTATCCCTCGAGGAACGGACTGATGGGCAATCACACGGATTCGCGGGCAGACCTGAAAACGTTGCCGCATCATCTGGGGGCGTTGGGTTATCGTGTGGTGCTGGCGAACAAGTCTGACGTCCGCCCGCCGTCCTCTTATCCGTTTGAGATATTGAAAGCCACCTTGCCGCCCGACCCCAATTTTCGTCGTCGATACCGTGCCGAGGGTTTGGATGCTCAAGCAGTGGACGCTTTTCTGGCAAAGCATGCGAAAGAGCATCCCGATCAGCCGCTCTGTCTGGTGCTGGGAGACAACAATCCGCATGTGCTCTGGGAGAAGAATAAGACCTACAATCCGAACAAGCTGCCCATCCCGCCCATCATGGTGGACACCGCGAAGACCCGCACGGCTCTCGCCAATTATTATCAAGACATCACCACGCTGGATGACCGGGTGGGCAAGGTCTTGGGCTCATTGAAAAAGCATGGTTTTGAAGAGAATACACTTTTCATCTTCACCAGCGATCAAGGGGCGGAGTGGCCGCATTGCAAATGGACCGTTTACGATACGGGCTTGCGGGTTCCATTTATCGCCCGTTGGCCGGGTAAGATCAAACCGAACACCACGAATCCGGCGCTGATCTCCTTCGTGGATCTGTTGCCGACGTTTTACGATCTCGCTGGCGGCGGTAAGTTGGATGGGGTTGACGGCCTGAGCTTCAAGGATGTGTTGCTGGGCGAGCAAAAGAAATTCCGCGAAACCATCTTCGCCAGCCATACGGGTGACGGGGAGATGAACATGTGCCCGCAGCGCTGTGTGCGTGATGAGCGTTACAAGCTGGTGCTCAACCTGAATCCCGAGCGTAAGTGGACCACGCATTTCACCAAAGTCGAGGGCATCAAGGACAGTCACGCCGAGGTCTATTCCACTTGGACTGATAAAGCCAAGGAAGATGTCATCGCTGCCCATCTCGTGAACCTTATTGAGAATCACCCTAAGTGGGAGCTGTACGATACTCGTTCCGATCCTTATGAACTGCGGAACCTGATCGGACAAGGCGGGCACTCCAAACGAGTGGCAAAGCTCAAAGCGGAGTTGCAGGCCTGGTTGAAACAACAGGGCGATGACGAGGGGGCAAGTGCGGCGAATGATTGAGGTGGAAGTCGAACTGCCAGGATGACGTCGCTGCGCTGTGTTCTGCCTAGAGAGATGATTATGATGCGTAGCCGATTGAGGCAGTTTTTATGGTGCTTGGCCGGTCTGTTACTGGCGGGGCAAGTGATGGCGGCTGACCAGACGCGTCCCAATATCCTTTTCGTGTTGGTGGATGACATGGGATATGGCGATCTGTCCTGCACCGGCAACAAAGAGGTGGCCACGCCGAATATTGACCGTCTCGCGCAAGAGGGCACGCGCTTCACTCAGTTCTATGTGGCCGCTCCGATATGTTCGCCGTCACGTGTGGGGTTTGTCACCGGGCAGTATCCATCCCGCTGGCGCATCCATTCTTATCTAAATAGCCGCAAAGCGAATGAGCGTCGGGGCATGGCGGATTTCTTGGACCCCAAAGCACCATCGCTCGCACGCACGCTTAAGCAGGCGGGTTATGCCACCGCCCACTTCGGCAAATGGCATATGGGTGGTGGCCGTGATGTGGATGATGCACCATTGCCGCAGGCCTATGGTTACGATGAGTCATTGGTTTCGTTTGAGGGGTTGGGCGATCGCATCCTTCCGCAAAGCAAGCTGGCCGACCAGAGCGCCAAACTGGGGCATGGCAAGATAACCCGAGTGGAGAAGCATGAGCAGACGGGCATCTATGTGGACCGGGGTATCGATTTCATGACCCGCAAGGCCAAGGAAACCTTCTACCTCGAGATCTGGCTCAATGATGTGCATGACGTCTTTTTGCCAAAGGCGGAGTCACTGGCCCGTTTCGCCGGTAAGGGTAGACATGAAGAGGACCGGAAGTTTTTTGCGACCTTGCAAGACATGGATACCAACTTGGGGCGGCTGTTCGCGGCGGTGGATAAACTGGGGTTGGCCGAGAACACGCTCATCCTGCTCACCAGTGATAATGGTCCCACCGCATGGCCGCGATACTACAATGACGGTATCGAGCCGCCGGGCAGCACGGCTGGGTTTCGCGGGCGCAAGTGGAGTCTGTATGAAGGGGGCATCCGCATGCCGCTCATCGCGAGGTGGAAGGGGACGGTGCCTGCGGGTAAGGTGGATGAGACGTCTGTACTGGCAGCGTATGATTTCTTTCCGACGATTTGCCGTTTTGCCAAGACCGCCATGCCGTCCGGTTCCTTTGATGGGCAAGACTTAAGCGCCGTGCTGCTGGGTAAAACGTTTCAACGCACACAACCTATTTACTGGCGTTACGATATGGACATCAAACCAGGCAAGGCCAGCGATGTGAGCGCTCCGCTGGCCGTGCGAGAGGGAGATTGGAAGCTACTGCTTCAGCCAGACGGGACCGCAGCGGAGCTCTATGATCTGGGTAAGGACGGGCTGGAATCGAATAACCTCGCGGCGAAGCAACCAGCTATCACCCGCCGCCTGTCGCAGCAACTGCTCGATTGGAGAAAGACATTGCCATGAGAATAAAGCATTTGTTCATCGCATTAGTGATCTTGGCGGCGAGCAACGCCGGTTTGCGTGCCGCCGAGCGGCCTAACTTCCTGCTGATCATCGCGGATGACCTTTGCTGGCGGGATCTGGGCTACGAAGGGAACAAGGAAGTCCACACGCCGAACTTGGACCGGTTGCGCAAGGAGAGCATGCAGTTGCGTGGTATGTTCACTCCGGCTCCGACCTGCTCACCCACGCGCCACGCACTTTACACCGGTTTGTATTCCATGCGGTCCGGTGCGTATCCGAATCACACGCGGGTTTATGATGGCACGAAGAGCGTGTTCACACATCTGAAGGCGGCAGGGTATCGGGTGGCTTTGCAGAACAAGGAGCATGTGGGGCCGGCTCCCTCGTTTCCTTATGAACATATCAAGGGCGCGGATGATCTGACGCCCAGCAAGGAATTCATCAACCGCGACAAGGCGCAGCCGTGGTTGCTGGTCTTCGCTTCCAATGACCCGCACGGACCATGGACGCGTGGTCCGAAAGACTTGTATGATCCGAAGAAACTCACGGTGCCGCCTTATCTCCATGACAACGAGACTACGCGCAAGCTGCTGGCTGATTACTATGCGGAGATCACCAAGCTGGATGAACAGGTGGGTGGGCTCTTGAAACTGCTGGAGGAGACCAAGCAGGAAAAAGATACGCTGGTGATGTTCATCAGTGAGCAGGGGAGTTCCTTTCCTTACGGTGGCAAGTGGAGCCTGTATGACAACGGCATCCGCATCTCCACCCTGGTGCGTTGGCCGGGCAAGGTGAAACCCGGTTCCCACAGTGAGGCTCTGATGCAATACGTGGATGTGACGCCGACATTTTTAGCAGCGGCGGGGATTGATCCGCAGAAGGTCGATGTCGGTTGCCCGGATGTGAATGGAAAGAAGGGATTCGATGGCCAGAGCTTCCTCGAGGTGCTTCAGGGGAAGACGGACAAGTTGCGCGACTACGTCTTCGCCCAGCATACCACGGTAGGCATCAACGGTTATAAGGAGCCGTATCCGATCCGCGCGGTGCGGGATACGCGCTATAAATACATCCGCAATCTGGCTCCCGAAAATACATACAGCATTGGCGGCATTCACAAGGGCCAGCCCATCGAGTCGTGGCAGGCGGATGCGACGGGGAATCCGCAACTGACCGCGCGAGTGGACTGGTTGTTCCATCGGCCAGCCGAGGAACTCTACGACCTGCAAACCGACGAGTATGAATTCAAGAACCGGGCGGATGATCCGAAACTGGCGGCGATCAAACAGCGTCTGGCCAAGGAATTGGATGGTTGGATACAGCAGCAGGGTGATCGCGGGATGGCCACGGAATTACTGGCACCTACCCGACAGAATCCCAACCGGGCGGAAAAGAGTGAGCCGAAGGCTGGCGGTGACGCCAAAAAGAAAAAGAAGAAGAAAGCCCTATGAGAGTTTGTTTGCGTGGTCTGGTGATGTTGTTTGTGGCATACTGGTTGTCTTGCTTGTCGGGCAGAGCGTTGGCTGCGTCCGCAGGGAAGCTTCCGGATTTTGTCATCTTCCTTTCGGATGATCACGGGCAGTTGGACTCCACCCCTTACGGCGCGCGAGATGTGCATACGCCGAATATGCAGGCGCTGGCGGATGCCGGACTGACGTTTGATCAGGCTTATATCGCATCACCTGCTTGTGCGCCAAGTCGCGCGGCCTTACTCACAGGCTTGATGCCAGCGCGCAATGGTGCCGAGGCAAACCACTCCTACAAACGTGAGGGCGTGGCTTCGTTACCAGAAGTGTTGCGTAAGCTCGGTTATCTGACGGCTGCCTTCGGCAAGGTGGCGCATGGCAAAACGGATGTGAAGAACCATGGGTTTGATGTGTTCGATGAACGGCACACGGCGGCCTTCGTGGAGGAATTCATCAAGAACCGGGATAAATCCAAACCATTGTGCCTGTTTGTGGGCACGCATGAGCCGCATGTGCCATGGCCGGATATGGAAGGGTATGATCCGGCGAAAGTGACATTGCCTAGCACCTTCGTGGATACTCAGGAGACTCGTGAATTTCGCGCCCGATACTACACGGATGTCACCAAGGCGGATACGTTGCTGGGAGAGATCCGTGGTCTGGCCCGTAAATATCTGGAGCCGAAGAACACGCTGTTCATCTATACGAGTGATCATGGGGCGCAATGGCCGTTCGGGAAATGGAACCTGTATGACTCCGGTATCCGGGTGCCGTTCATCGCGGCGTGGGATGGCGTCATCAAACCGGGGAAACGGTCGAGTGCGATGATTCAATGGCCAGACTTGTTGCCGACCCTTATTGAGGCCGGAGGTGGTAAGTCACCCGAGGGTATCGATGGCCGATCCTTTCTGCCGGTATTACGCGGAGAGAAGCCCACTCATCGCGAGGTCATTTTCACGACGCATAGCGGGGATGGTCGCATGAATGTGTATCCCATCCGCGCGATCCGCACGGACCGTTGGAAGCTGATCTGGAATCTACATCCTGAGTTCGCGCACACGACGCATATCGACAAAGCCTTGGCCAAGGATGGCGGGCGTTATTGGCTCTCTTGGTTCGAGCGCGCCAAGACGGATGCCGAAGCGGCTGCCATCGTGAAACGCTATCATGAGCGTCCGGAGATCGAGCTTTATGACCTTAAGGCCGATCCGCTGGAGGGGCATAATCTCGCGATGAATCCGGAGCAAGCGAACCGGATCAAGGAGTTGCGCGGGCGTTTGGAGGCGTGGATGAAGGAGCAGGGTGATCAGCAAGTCGTCTATAATGAGCCGCGGTTGTTGTCCGATGCTGCTTCCACCAAACCCGGTGAGAATGCTGGTGCCGATAGTGCGCCGGGTAAGAAAAAGAAGAAGTGAGTGGGAGACTGCTCTTTCAGTTGAGATTTTTGATTTAACCTGAACTGGTGTTTCACCGTCTGACATACTACCTATGAAACGATTCCTTGGCTTATGCCTGCTGGTTGCTTCGCTTTCCTCCACGGTTTTCGCAGCGGACAAGGAGCGGCCCAACATCGTGTTCCTGTTGGCGGATGACTTGGGTTATATGGATTGCGGGTTCAGCGGGGGCAAACAGATCAAGACCCCCAACCTCGATAAGTTGGCCGCTCAAGGCACGGTGATGGAATCCTTCTACGTGCAGCCGGTCTGCTCGCCGACACGCGCGGCCTTGATGACCGGCCGCTATCCGATCCGCACGGGATTGCAGGTGGGCGTCATCCGCCCTTGGGCAGAGTATGGTTTGCCGTTGGAGGAACGCACCTTGCCGCAAGCGTTGCGCGAAGCGGGCTACCGTACCGCGATCACGGGCAAGTGGCATCTGGGCAGTTTTGACAAAGCATACTGGCCGAATGCGCGAGGTTTCGATCACGCTTATGGCCATCTCTTTGGAGCGCTTGATTACTTTACTCATATGCGTGATGGAAAGCTGGACTGGTATCGCAACGGCGAGCCGCTGAAAGAGGAGGGGTACACGACGCATCTGCTGGCCAAAGAGGCGGTGAAATTCATCCAGGAGCAGAGCAGTGATAAACCCTTTTTCCTCTATTTCCCGTTCAACGCGGTGCATACGCCTTTGCAAGCGCCTGACAGTTACACCGCACCTTACGCTGAACTGAGAGACCAACGCCAGAAGCTGGCGGGCATGTTGGCGGCACTGGATGAGGCGGTGGGCGAAGTGGTGAAGGCCATCGATGAGAAAGGCTTTCGCAAGAACACGTTGTTCATCTTTTCCAGCGACAATGGTGGTTTTGCTCCGGGCAAGGTCACGGACAATGGTCCCTTGCGCGCGGGCAAGGGCACGCTCTACGAGGGCGGTGTGCGCGGTGCGGCCTTTGCCACCTGGGAGGGCAAAATCAAGGCGGGCGCGCGGATCAATACGCCGCTGCATATGGTGGACTGGTATCCGACCTTGCTGAAGCTGGGCGGTGCTTCGCTCTCCAAGGATAAACAGAAGCTACCTTTGGATGGTCTGGATCTGTGGGCCGCTTTGACGCAAGGGAAACCTTCGCCTCACAAAGAGATATTGTTCAACTCCGAACCGAATCGTGGCGCCATCCGTGTGGGTGATTGGAAGCTGGTGTTGAACGGCAATGGCAAGGGCGGCGGTGATGATGAAGATCCGCCGCAAAAGGCGGCCAAGAAAAAGAAGAAGAACGCCCAGCCGGGCAAGGAATCGGTGGAGCTCTTTGATCTGAGCAAAGATCTCGGGGAGAAAACCAACTTGGCGGAAGAAAATCCGGGCAAGGTGAAGGAATTGAAAGCGCGTTACGAAATTTACGCCAAGGAAGCCGTGCCGCCACAGGTCAGTGGGCCAGTGCCGAAGAAGGAATAACGTCATCGGCTTGCTCTCATGAAGATATTTCTTTTGGTCGTTGGATTGGTAGCGGGGCTCGCGCAGAGTTCATTTGCAGCTGCACGGCTCAATGTGCTTTTTATTGTAGCCGATGACTTGCGTGATACCTTGGGCTGCTATGGCAACGCGGCGGTGAAGACGCCCAATATCGACCGACTGGCAGCGCGCGGGGTGAAGTTTGAGCGGGCATATGTGCAGTATCCGGTCTGCAATCCTAGCCGTTCTTCATTTCTCACGGGCTTGCGTCCGGACGATACAGGTGTCACGGACAATACCACTTTGCTGCGGGATAAGCTCCCTGATGTGGTGACATTTCCCCAGTTGTTGCGGCAAAACGGCTGGCAGGCAGCTGCGTATGGCAAAATCTTTCATCTTGGTGGCGGACGTAACGCGGCGCTGCAACAGAAATGGATGGATCTGCCAAAATCATGGGATGAAGCGCAGGCTTTTGAAGTCACTGCGACTGGCAAGAAAGCTATCATGGGCCGGAACCTGACGGAGGGAAAATTGAAGTGGTGCCAGTGGGCGATGGCCGAGGGGGATGACGACGATCAACCGGACGGACAAAACGCCAAAGCTGCGGTGGATTTTTTAGAAAAGGCCGGAGACCGGCCTTGGCTGCTAGCCGTTGGTTTTCACAAGCCACACGATCCTTTTATCGCCCCGAAGAAATATTTCGACCTCTATCCGCTGGAAGAGGTGAAACTTTACCGTGACCCGCAAGGTATGTCAAAAGCGCCACCGATGGCGGTCGGGTTTGGCGATTATGGCAAAGCATTCGCGGCTTTCACGGATACAGAACGGCGCGAGTTTCAGCGGGCTTACTATGCCGGCGTCTCATTCATGGATGCACAGGTCGGGCGGGTTTTGGATCAGTTGGATCGCCAGAAACTATGGGACAAGACGTTGGTGATATTTATCAGCGATCATGGTTATCACCTAGGCGAGCGGGAGTGGTGGAACAAGAACACGCTTTTTGAGAGAAGCACCAGGACACCCCTCATCATCGCGGCGCCCGGAATTAAAAGCGGTGTAGTGAAGGGGATAGTGGAATTTGTGGATCTGTATCCGACGATTGCCGATTTTTGCGGTGTGAAAGCACCTGCAGGACTGGCTGGTCAAAGTTTGCACCCATTGCTGGTTAATCCAGAAAAGCCGGGTAAAGAAGCTGCTTATACGATTGTGACCAGAGGACGTGGTCAACGAGGTGAAAGCGTGCGTACGGGCCGGTGGCGGTTCACTTTATGGAGTGATGGTAGCAAGGAGCTTTATGATCACGCGAAAGATCCGGAAGAAACCAGAAATCTGGCATCAGTGGCAGGGATGGAAGAAGTGGTTCTTCGGATGACTTCGATGTTGAAGTCCAAGTGAAATCCTTTCTGAGGAGGGGGAGAGGTGCCCGCGTTTATTAGTGTTGCTGCGCAAGTCGTTAACATGTCTTTGAAGAGGTGATTAGTGTCGATGTGGTTGAGGCGAGCTATTCTCGCTTCGTGCTTTGCTTTCCTGGCGCAGCATACCCCGTTCAGGGTGGTGCCACTGAGAAATGGCTCGCAGCAGTGCGGAAGTAATAACGGAGACACGTCCGCTCTACTTGGCCGTTTCAGCGGATGGACGCTGCGCTCGTATCTCTGCGAAGGTCTTGCGCATCTCCTCGGGTTTGCCGAGGGTGAGGTATAGGTCGTATTCGAAGACGGTTCCCGGAGTGATGGCCAGATCGATGATGGGGGCGAAGTAGGAGCAGGCACCTTGCTTGCTCGAGTGACCAGCGCTGAAACGGTAGCAGGTGATGCGGGAGGCGATGGGCACATAGGCACCGATGCCGAAGTTGTCCTTGTCCACATAAGCGGCCCAGTTCTCGGTGATGTTGCGCGATTCATTTGGCCAGCCGGGTTGGGAAATGTTCAAGGCATCGCCCGTCCAAGGTTTATTCCCGGTGTAGGTGACCAAGGTGGGCAAGTCCGGTTCCACGAAGACGGCGGGGACTTCCTGATGGGTCTTGGGATGTGAATTCGTGCCGGTGTAAGTCATGCGATAGCGCACGTGAGCGACCTTACCGGTGAGGGTGATCCATTGCTCGAAGGTCACTTCTGGAAGATCTACACAACCAGACCAGTGACGGCCCATGGACTTGGCGTAGAGCGTGGTCTTGTCCGATTTAAGCTCCAGCACTTTGGCAGCGCCATGTTTGTAATCGCCGCCTTGCACGGGGTTCCAGCGCCAGGGTTTACCGGCCCAGATGGTGCCGTCTTTCTGGCCGTAGTAAGACTGTTGCACGAGGCGGCCATGGTCAAAATGGTTGAGGAGATTGCGGTCTGAACCGCTCACCGAGAGGTAAGCGATGCCCGCCCCGGAGGATTCTTTGACGCCGAGTTTGATCTGGCCGTTATCCAGGTAAACCCATTTGGCGTCGTTCATGCCAGGGGCATTGGCGGCGAAACCCGTCGTACCAAAGCCGAGGCTCAAGAGAAACGTGAGGAGCAGGATGATGGGTGGCCGGTCGAATCGGGATATGTGGGCCAATGACTTCATCTACTCTTTCTTCTTCTTGCCGCCTTTGCCTTTCGGAGCGGCGGCGGCAGTTTCACCATAAGCGGGGTTGGAGTTCCATGGTAAAACCATCGCGCGGTTCGCCCAGTCTTCCCATTGCTTGATCATCTTTTTGGTGAGGGCGGGTTGCTGCTCGCTGAGATCTTTGGTTTCCGTGCGGTCGGCTTCCATGTCGTAGAGTTCCCATGCGCCGGCGGGGCCTTTGGCGACGAGTTTCCATTTGCCATCGCGGACGGCGCGATTGCCCTCGTGCTCGAAGAAGATGGGTTGCGGACGGGACAGGGGTTTGCCTTCAAAGGCGGGTTTCAGGCTGATGCCTTCCATGGGAGTGATGGCGTGGCCTTGCAATTCTTTGGGATATTTCGCGCCGGAGAGATCCACACAGGTGGCCATGATGTCGATCAGATGGGCCGGAGTGGTGACGAACTGATTCTTCTGCCGGGAGGAGATTCCCTTCGGCCAATGGGCGATGAGTGGGGAGCTGACGCCACCTTCGTGTTCCCAGTGCTTGTACTCGCGGAAAGGGGTGTTGCTGACGTTTGCCCAGCCGCGACCATAGCCGATGTAAGTATCCGCTGCGCCGGGCAGCACGCCGTATCCCTGACGCATAGGATAACCATCGCGGGTCTGTTTCGGGATCATGTCCGGCTGCAGGTCGGTGGCGGCCATGGGCGGGAGGGAGGGTTTGTCGGCGCGGGGCTTGGCCTCGTTCTTGGCATTGCGGCCCATCTGCTCGGCGCAACCGCCGTTATCCTGCAGGAAGAGGATGAGGGTGTTGTCGTAAATTTTTTGTCGTTTCAATTCGCTGACGACGCGGCCGATGCCCTGGTCCATGCAATCGACCATGGCGGCATAGACTTCCATGCAACGGGCTTCGAAGGCTTTGTCCTTCACATCGCTCCATTCTTCGGCCTGAGGGGTGAGGTTCCATTTCGCATCGATGATGCCGAGCTGTTTCAATTTTTCCCAACGGGCGGCGCGAATGGGGGCGAAGCCACCGTCATATTTGCCTTTGTATTTGGCGATGTCGGCGGGCTTGGCGTGCATGGGCCAGTGGGCGGCGGTGTAGGCCATGTAGAGGAAGAAGGGCTCGTCCTTGTGCTGCTTCAGGTGGTCACCGATGAAGCGGGTGGAGTTATCCGTGATGGCGTCCGTGTAGTAATACTCCTTGGGTTTGTATTCTTTGTCCGCGAAGGGGGAGATGAGTTCGTTATCGCGGGCGAGGGAGTTGGGGTCGTAGAAACTGCCGGCGCCGTGGATGGTGCCGTAGAAGCGGTCGAAGCCGCGCTGGATGGGCCAGTTCTTCTTGTCGGGACTGGGCTTCGTGGCTTCGTTCGGGGTCACGTGCCATTTGCCAGCCATGTAGGTGCGGTAACCGGCGGGCTTCAGGGCTTGGGCGATGGTGACGCAGCTTTGATTCAGATCGCCGGCGTAACCAGGGCCGCCGCGTTGACTCCAGGCATCCACCATGTGGCCGATGCCAGCCTGGTGAGAGTAAAGGCCGGTGAGGAGCGAGGCGCGCGTGGGACAGCAGCGACCGGTGTTGTAGAATTGGGTGAAGCGCACGCCGCCTTTGGCGAGCCCATCGAGATTGGGGGTGTTGATCTCACTGCCGTAACAACCGAGATCTGAGAAGCCCATGTCATCGGACATGATGAGGATGATGTTCGGGCGCGAGGTAGCCGTGTGTCCGACCGTAGCCAATGACAACAATGCCACAAGAAACGCAGCGAGGGATTTCATGGTGTGAGCTTAGCGCTGACGAGTGGAGTGAATCAATGCCAAGCGTCCACGAATGCCTTGGTGAAATGCACGTTGGTATTCTGGTAGGGTTAATCTTCTGTCGCTACGCGACAGTGCATTTACTTGCCCTAATCGGCGGCTTTAAAAGCCGCCGCTAGGAATCTTCCGTGCCTAGCGGCACGGGGCAAAAGACTGAAGAGGTGCTGTTGGTGTTTTTAGACGTTGCTGTGCCCGAGACGGGCACGCTCCGCTTGGTCACTTCGTCTGGCGCAAGTATTCGCAGAGGATGCTGACGTTTTTGATGAAGGTCTCGGATTGGATGACGCCTTCGGGGGAAGCTTTTTTATGGCCTTTCATGGAGCGGGCATCGATCCAGGCGCCGCGTGAATCCATGCTGGCTATGATGGCTTTTACTTCGGCTGGTGTAGCGCTGATGCGTTCGCTAGCGGGTGGCTCGTGGCGGTCGCCGCCGTTTTTCAAGCGGTTGTATTCGGCCTCGATTTGTTCAATGCGGGAATCGACGATGAAGCCGTAGTGGTCCGGGGCTTTGCTGAAATCGTAGGTGAGATGGTAGGCTTTGCCATCGACGTAGAAGCACAGGGGCTTGTTGGTCTTGAGTTCGTAGAAGCGGGCGAGGCGGCCGTCACGCAGTTTGGATTTCTTGAGATAGGCGAGCGCCTTGGGAAAGGGCTCGAGATATTTTGCGTCACCTGTCTTGCGGTAGAGCAGGATAAGGCTTTCGAGGGCGTATTCGGATTCCAGACTGCTGATGGCGGGGGGCTCGAATTTACGTTCCCAGACGGGTTGCATCTTGGAATCGTATTGCTGGCCCCAGGCGGGTTGGGGATCGGGCAACTGCGCGAGGAGGAAGAAATCGCCGGTGCGCTTGGCGGCGGCGAGGAAGCGGTCATCGCCGTAGATCTCGTGCGCGAGGAGCATGGTCTGCATGACGCAGCCGGAGATGTTGTCGTTGATGTGATAGATGCCGGTCCAGTCGTTCGGCCAGGTGCGAGACCACGTGGCGGGATAGGAGGCCTTGATAACAGGGAAGGCACGCACGTCGTAGCCCGTGGGGAAGCGGTCGTAATTATGGGTGAAGGCACCGATGGGGTATTGGGAGGTGAGGATGGATTTCGCGGCGTAGTTGATGCAGTCCTTGAGCGCGGCGTCTTTGAAACCAGTCACTTTGTCCAAGCGCATCAGGAAACGCAGAGCGGCGGGCGAGGTGTCGTCATCGAGCATCGTGAGGTTCTTGAGGTCTCGACCGGATTTGGGCGGGCGATGGCTGGGGTTATCGCGGTAAGCCTCGCCAGCGCGTTTTGCGGAGTCCATTTCCACACTGTAATACCAGCCGCCGGAAAGGCGTTGGCCTTTGACAAGGACGTTGCCAGCAGCGCGCGCGGCATCGAGATACTGTTTGTCGCCCGTGACCTCATAGACCTCGAGCAAGGCCTCGCCAACGGATGGCGTGCCTGGTGGTTGGACCCAACTGGAGGTCTTGGAGGTTTCGCCTTCGCCTTCGCTGAAGCGTAGGTCGCGGCTGTGGCGCCAGGCGTAGCCGCCGGAGTTGGAGCAGTTCTGGGCGTAGAAGGTGGCGGCTTTTTTCAGGGCGGCTTCGACAGTGGCGCGGGTGGGGTCGGCCGCGCTGGCAGCCATACTGGGTAACGATTTGGCGAAAAGACAGGAGCCGAGGGTGAGTTGGGCAAAACGACGCCGGGTGATGCGCTTGGCCGGGGAAGTCATGGGCCAATACTGGAGATTTAAACGCTAGCTGGCAAGCGGTTGCCAAGGTTGAAAAGCACGTTTATCCCGTAAATAAAGGATTGCACCGGGACCTGCCTTTGGTATCTTGCCGCCTCTTTTCGGCTGGTCTGCCATTGGTGGACGGGACGATGAGAGAGTTGCAACGACCTTAATATCAAGCCTTTATCGTGTAGGTAAGGGTGGTCACAACAACATCAAATAATAATCCTGTGTTCCGCAGGATGACCGGTATCAATCCGGTTCTTAACAAAGGGAAAATAAGTAAATGGCAACGAACGTAGGTATCAAAGAGCTCCTGGAATCAGGCGTTCATTTCGGTCATCAAACCCGCCGCTGGAATCCGAAGATGAAGCGTTTCATCTTCGACGCCCGTAACGGCATCCATATCATCGACCTGAGCCAGACGGTCTCCCAGCTCGAAACCGCTTGTGACTTCCTTTCCAAGCTGGTGTTGGGTGGCGGCAAAGTGCTCTTCGTGGGCACCAAAAAGCAGGCGCAAGAAGCGGTCAAAGAATCTGCCGCAGCTTGTGGACAATTTTACATCACGGAACGCTGGTTGGGCGGTACGTTGACCAACCTCAAGACGATCAAGCGCTCGCTGGCCCGTCTGAAGCAGATCGAGAAGATGGAGACGGATGGCTCGATCAATGATTACGTGAAGCAGGAGCAATCCATGATCCGCCGTGAGGCCGCCCGTCTGGTGAAGAACCTGGACGGTATCCGCACGATGGACCAGCAGCCGGACGCGATGTTCATCGTGGACATCAAGCGCGAGCACAACGCGGTGGCCGAAGGCCGTCGCTTGGGCATCCCCATCGTGGCCATCGTGGACACGAACGCGGATCCGGATCTGGTGGACTACCCGATTGCCGCGAACGACGACGCGATCCGTTCCTTGCGCTTGATCTTGGGTGCGGTGACCAACTCGGTCCAGTCCGCCCGGGCGGAGTTCGAAGCGAAGAATGCACGCCGCAAGCGTGACGAAGAAGAGAAGCGCCAAGCTGCTGCTGATGCTGCCGCCGCCGCTGCTGCTGCCGCTCCGGCGGAAGCTGCTGCCCCGGCGAGTGCCGCTCCGACAGCTACGGCTTAAGCAAGACGGGAAATTTCACTTGTGCAAGAGCCGGCGGGGGAACAACCCCTTGTCCGGCTCTTCACTGTTCAACACAACGAGAGATAATTGATATGGCTGAAATCACTGCTGCCTCAGTAGGCAAATTGAGAGAAATGACGGGTGCTGGCTTGATGGATTGCAAGAAGGCGCTGACCGAATCGAATGGCGATCTGGAAGCCGCCGTGGATATCATCCGCAAGAAGGGCGGAGCGATCGCCGGCAAGAAGGCGTCCCGCGATACGAACGAGGGCGTGATCGCGCAGCACATCATGGCAGGCTCCAAGGTGGGCGTGCTGGTGGAAGTGAACTGCGAGACGGATTTCGTGGGCAAGAACGAGTCCTTCCGCGCGTTCTGCGATGAAGTGGCGAAGCGTCTGGCGGAGAATCCGTCGGTCGATCTCGAAGCGTTCCGCACGGAGCAGGTGGGCAAGGTGGGCGAGAACATCAAGATCTCCCGCCATCACCGCATCGAAGTGCAGGGCAATGGCCTGGTGGCGGCATACATCCACACGGGCGCCAAGGTGGGCGTGTTGGTGGAAGTGGGCGCCGGCAAGGAAGGCACGTCGGGCACGGAAGACTTCAAGCAGCTCGTCCGCGACATCACGTTGCAGATCGCCGCAGCCAGCCCGTCAGCCGTTTCCCGCGAGCAACTGGACCAGGCCGTGGTGGCCAAGGAAAAGGAGATCGCCGAGGAGCAAGCCAAGGGCAAGCCCGCGATGGCGATCGCCAAGATCGTGGAAGGCAAGCTGGAGAAGTTCTACCAGACGACCTGCCTCGTGGACCAGGGCTTCGTGAAGCGCAACAGCGAGATCACGATCAAGGAACACGTGGCCGCCGTGGGCAAGCAGCTTGGTGACGAGATTGTCATCCGCCGCTTCGTGCGTTTCCAGGTGGGTGCCTAAAAGGTATCGTTTTCAGAGACCGGCTGCTCTTCGGGGCAGCCGGTTTTTTGTTGTCCCGGGGTGGCAAACCTTCGGCAACATTGACGGGGGGAGTCCCCGTTGTTACAAAGCTCGCGAACTGATTCGGAAACGTCGTATTTGCGGAGCGCAACCAGCCGCATGGTTTTCCGGAAGAAATGCATGAAAAAGTCGCCCAAATCCAAGCTTAAGCCCAAATTTCGTCGTGTCCTGTTGAAACTCAGCGGTGAAGCGCTGGGGGGAGACGAGGGAACGGGAATCTGCCCGGAAGTCGTGCATGACATGGCCCAGCAGATCAAGGAAGTGCGGGCTTTGGGGGTGGAAGTGGTGATCGTGGTGGGGGGCGGCAATATCTTTCGCGGATTGCAGGGCAGCGAGCGCGGTATCGAGCGCGCCACGGGCGATTACATGGGCATGCTGGCGACGGTGATCAATGCGCTGGCGTTGCAGGATGCCTTGGAGAAGAAGGGCGTGGCCACCCGGGTGCAGACTGCGATCTCGATGTCCCAGGTCGCGGAGCCGTTCATCCGGCGGCGCGCGGTGAGGCATCTGGAGAAGGGCCGCGTGGTCATCTTCGGTGGTGGCACGGGCAATCCTTATTTCTCCACGGACACGGCGGCCGCCTTGCGCGCCAATGAGATCGGGGCGGAGGTCATCTTGAAGGCGACGAAGGTGGATGGCATCTACGACAGCGACCCGAAGAAGAATCCGAAGGCGAAGAAATTTGAGACGGTCAGCTACATCGATGCGTTGCAGAAGCAACTGAAGGTGATGGATTCCACGGCCTTTTCGTTGTGCATGGATAATAAAATGCCCATCATCGTGTTCGACCTCTTCAAACCGCATAACATCAAGAACGTGGTGTTGGGGGCGAAGGTCGGGACGCTGGTGAGCGCGTAAAAATTTAAGACGAGACAGGAGAATATATATGCCAATCGACGACATTTTACTGGAAGCAGAGGAAAAGATGCAGAAGACCGAAGAGGTCGTGCAGCATGAGTTTTCCGGGGTGCGCACGGGCAAGGCTTCAGCCTCGCTGGTGGAAAACATCCTGGCGGATGTCTATGGCTCCCAGATGCGCATCCGTGAGCTTGCCGGCATCACCACGCCGGAAGCCCGCGTGATCATGATCCAGCCGTGGGATGCCACGACGGTGACGGCGATCGAGAAGGCCATCCAGAAGGCCAACCTCGGGCTTAACCCGGTGACGGACAAGAAAGTGCTCCGCATCGTGTTGCCAGAGCTGAGCCAGGAGCGTCGTGAGGAATTTGTGAAAGCGGTGAAGAACATGACGGAGAAAGCCCGCGTGGCGGTGCGTCATGTGCGTCGTGATACGATTGAAGCGCTCAAGAAAGAGGGCAAGGCCGGTGGGGTGACGGAGGACGATGTGAAGGCCGCCGAGAAAGAAGTGCAGAAGCTCACGGATGATTACATCGCCAAGATCGACAAGCATCTGGCGCATAAGGAAAAAGAGATCATGACGGTGTGAGTGCGTTTTAGATTTATTGAAATGAAAAGGGCCGCAGAGATGCGGCCCTTTTTATTTTGCCCCAGCGGGGCAAGTGAGGGTAGCCACGGGTTCCCTCTGGCCACCCGTGGCTACCGGCAAACGCACCTTCGGGGCTAAAGAACAAGATTAATAAGGCTGGTGAAAACCGTTACTACTGATTCTTCAACTCCAGATTGTCCAGATAGTATGTCGTCTTGGCTTGGGCGTTGCTGACGAAGCCGAGCCAGTGCAGGGCTTTCCAGTCCGCATGGACATTCTTCAGGCCGGTTAACTTATGTGGGGATTGGCCGGGTACGGTCACGCTTAGCTCCCAAGCGCCGGTGGATTGCGGGCCCAAACCGGCTTTCACTTCCAGATGCACCCAGGTGTTGTTCGGGATGGCGAGTTCCTTGCCCGCGGCGCGGAGCTTGCCGTTTTGGATCCAGATACTGGGGCCGGTCTTGTAGGGGGAGGAATGGTCGCGCCACTCGTGATAGAACTGCACGCCGGGCTCCAGATAGAGATCGAATGCGCAGGTGGTCACACCGTTGGTATGGCGAGGATCGAAATGGAAGTGCGGGTTGAACGCGGCCTTCAATCCGGGGGCGTCGGTGACCTTGAGGCTGCGTTTGCCAGAGGCCGCTTTCTCTTCGGTCACGGCGATGCTGTCGCCTTTCTTCTCCGTGCCGATGGTGGCCTTTTTCACGGTGGCACCGACCGGCAGTTTCTCGAAGTCTTCCTTGAAGCTCATCGGTGGCGGTGGTGGTGCGGCTGGGGGCATCTCGACAGTCGGATAGTTGACGGAGCTGGCGAGTTTCACCCAAGCGGTATCGCCATACACACCGGCCTTGGAATAGTCGAAGGGCTTGAATCCCAGCTTCAGAGCGGGTGAGTTGGCGGCGAGGGTGAAGTCATACTTCTCCGGGGCTTTGAACTTCGGATCGGCGATCAGGCTGGTCTTGTCTTTGCCAATCTTTTGCCAATCGGCGAGGGACATACCGATGAAGGTCACTGGCTCACCAGCGGTGTTCCAATAGAGGTTGTTGTTCACGACCACATTCGTGTCCTTCCAATTGCTCGCGAGCAGAGGGCCGGTGTTCCAGATCACGATGTTGTTGGTGAAATAGAAGGAAAGATGCGGCTCTACGCGGGTGCGCTGGAGCTGGTGTTCGATGGCGTAGGCGAAGATGTTGTTCCGGATGATGTTCTCCTTGCCATAGTGCTGGTGGTAGCCACCGGTTTTGGTGTTATAGACGAGGTTGTTCTCCATCGTGATACCGGTGCTGCCTTCGTCATTGTAGAGGCCCCAACCGCCGTAGGTGAAGGAGTTGATATCATGGATGCGGTTGTTGCTGACGGTCGTGCCCTCGGAGGGGCCCAGGGTATAAACCGCGCCCATGTCGCTGAGCATGCCTTTGCCGATGTGGTGGATGTGGTTGAAATCAATCGTGTTCCGTTTGGCGAGGCTCTCGGCATAGCCCCAGCGCCAGCCGACGGAGACGCCGGAATAAAGCAGGTCCGCGATCTCGTTATGCGTGACTTTGTTGTCGCTACTGTGACCGATCCAAACGCCCACGGCGCAGGGGAAGATATGGCCGCCGTCCCGGATGATGTTGTTATCAATCGTGTTGTGGCTGGTCCGTTCGCTTTCCTTGGCGATACCGGTTTCGCCGATGCGTACGCCGCCAGCTCCGAAGTCATGCAGGTAAGAATGGCGTACCACATTATCTTTGCAGCCCTTGCGGAACCAGATGACATAAGTTCCCACGCGGCTGATCTCGCAATTCTCAATGGTGATGTTCCTTGCCCCGTCGGCCAGCACCACGGCGTCGATCGGCGAGGCGGCCTGGGCGGGCTCGAAGCCGGTGGGCGGGGTGAGCCATTGCGCGTGCTGGAAGGTGAGGCCTTTGAAGGTGAGATGGCTGATGTATATGGCGTTGGCGGGGTCACCGGTGATCACTAAAAACTTGTCTGTCACGGGTGCATAGACTTCCGCCGTATTCATCTGCTCACCGGGACGGGGCTGGTAATAGAGCGTGCCACTGCGGCTCAGGAACCATTCGCCGGGGGCATCGAGGGCGGCGAGGTAGTTCTCGAAATGGAATCCGGTTTTGTTGTCCCAAGAGTTCCATGACTTCATGCCTTCGCCGGAAGTGGTGAGGGTGCCGGTGGTGGCATCGATGGAATCGAGGAAGCGACGGGTGTTATCCCACTTGTGAAAGGCGACGAGGTTGACGTCCTTCAACTCTTCGGGTTTGAGGCCGGTCAGGGTCTTCAGGTTTTCGCGTGGGGTGGTGACGGTCTGCGTCGCTTTCTTGGCGCGGCCTTTGCCGGGTTCGTTGATCACTTCCTCCACGTTTTGCATGTAGAAGAAGAACTTGTTCGGGGTGCGCGCGCGGGTGGCGCGAGTGCCGTTCACCCAGAGTTGCTCGAAATACCATTTCCCAGCGGCCACCTCCGGGATTTGTGCCGTCCAGATTCCATTCGGGCCTGGCTTAAAGCCGCCAATCTTCCGGCCACCATCGAAGATGGGTTTTGCGCCGGGAGCGGCCTCGTAGGTGATGGGGCCTTGGGCGGTGCCCGAGTCGGCGAGGTCAAACTTTACGGCGCTGGTCAGGAAATATTTGCCATCCGCGAACTGGACGGTGATGGGTTCGTGCGGGGTAGCGGCTTTGATTTTACGTACGGCAAGGCGCGCGCCATCAAGCGAGGCGAGGGGGCCGTCGGTCTTGGCGGCATTGGGCTTGGATAGTGTGCCGGACCATTGGTCATTGCCGGTGGGGGCGACGTGGAGGGTGGCGGCGGAAAGTGAGAAGGCCAGGCCGCTCAAGAGGAACAGGGTGATAAAAAATGGGCGCTGCATATGACAAAGAATGGACGCCACCATAGTGCGGTATGTTCAAGGGGAGGGGAAGACACGAATTTCACGGATTGGCACGAATTGGGATGGCCGCAAGAAGGCGCAGGAAGCGCAAAAAGGGATGTTTGAGGAGCGGTTAGAGAGCAGAGTCAGACGTCTTTGCCGGGTGTTTTCTCATGCGCCAATAACTGCAAGAACACCTTGCGATCTTGCAGGGGAATATCTGCCCCAAGGTTGTAAGCGATCACGAGCCAATCTTTATTGCATCTTACTTCCAAGCGGCAAAGCGCCTCTCCCCAAGAGAATTCCCGCTGTCCCGCCAGGTCCTTACTGATGACTCCTTCATGAAATATTCGGCGATCTGAGTCAGCCGGTGTGTCCCGCTCATAGAATGGATGCTGGTGCGAAAGCAGGACGAGCTGGATGCGGTCTTGTCCCGAGGAAAGGGCTTCGACTTCGAATGTCCCGTGCTCCGACGGGTGAGAGCCAAGAATATGCCGTTTCCAATTCTTCAAGGACAGCACCTGTGTTTTATGAGGCAGCAGAATGGGGCGTTGTGGTGCGATATGCAGTCCACTTTGAAACGATACTTCGCCGGTAGCGCGATTTATCAAGGCTAACTCCTAGCAAGGCTGGTGAAACGAAACAGTTCCCTGACGGCAAATGGAGGGGACAAAACTGGAGATGCTCATGAAGTTTACGATGGCATGAGGGATGTTGGTGGTCAAGGAAGGCGGGGTGGATCAACCGCTGAGAACGCAAAGAGCACGAAAGGAAAAGGGATTAGTTTGGGACGGCGACACGCCGTCCCTTCCGTGAAAATGCAAAAATCTGCGTTTGGAATTTCCTGTGTTTGAAGGTGTTGGGAGGGATGTCGCTATTAGATAAGTGAAAGTGGTTGTTTTCCTCTGGGCAAGTGCAAGGGTGTAAGTGCTGACAACTCGTTGTCGGTAAAGGAGAGGCAGAAGGGAATGGTGAATGTAAAAGTTAGAATGAAGAAAAACACCACCCGAAATCCTCAAGTCATGTGAATCGTTGGATTCTTTTTGGCATCCTTATGGAGTCGTACGGATATGTGGGTGTATCGGGCGTATGGATTGGGGCTCGTAAGCCGGAGGGGGAACGGGACGTCGGTCGAGAATGGGACCGGGGAATCTCCAGTAGCCACTGCGGAACCGGCCGGGAACTGAACCGGCGCTGAATTTGAACTCTCAATCGTAGAGGGGGAGGAGACGATAGCTCACAGGGGTCGGATGGCTTCATTGCTCTTTGACATAGTTTCCTATGGGAAATGCAGAATGAAGAAGGCGGAATGAAGAAAGTGAGGTTTAGTGCCTCCTCTCCCCGTGCCCTCTCCTCCAACTGTCGTTGGGGGAGAGGGAGATGAAGCGTTTGTGCTTCGGCGGGTATGCCCAGTTTCTTTGATGCATTTCTATGGGAGTGGCTGGCGAGGGTTGGGTGCGGGAGGTTTGGCCTGGTGATAGAGTGCCGCAGCACAGGAGTTCACCAGAAGCAACTCACGAACGCATCGAACGGGAAGGCCGCTTCGGGGAACGCAGAATTTAGAAGGGAGAATGAAGAAAGGGGGCGGGGAAACGTTCAACGTCCAACTTTTAACGCTCAACGTTCAGAGTTAAAAGAATTGAGGACGAAGGACGACGATGCCCCGATCTCGCATGCGGGACACGGGGTTCAGGACGAATGGAAAACAGCTTACTGCGCGGCGCCGGGGGGCGATTGCAGTTGGCTGTGGTTGGTGCCGGGGGGCTCGAAGTAGATGATGGTTTCGCCGGGTTTGGCGTAGCCGAGGCGTTCGCGGGCGAGGCGTTCGACGGCTTTGGGGGCCGTGTGTGGATCGCGCAGAGTATCGATGGAGGCCTTGAGCTGACGGGCGTTTTCCTCTTCCAGACGGATCTCGTTATCGAGGCGTAGAATCTCTTTCCGCATGCGCTCGTTCTGTTGGATCAGGGGAAGGTACCAGACACCGACACCGAGAAGGATCGCGATGACGATGAGAACTAGTACAAACTGAGTCAGTCTATCCCAGATACTCGTACTGTCGCTCATGTGGAGAGATTAAAAGCAGACCGGCTTGCACTTGTGAAGTCGCGAAATGAAATTTCGTGCACTTATTTATAAATGCGTTTGGCTTCGGTCAGTTTTTTCTCGGGATCAAAAGTCAGGCGGATGAAGGCATCGGGCGAACTCGTGGTGGAGCCGACGACAGTGCCAAAGTAACTGGGTGAGATGAAGACGGCGCCATCCGAACCGCGATAGGTGAGCCATTCGCAGACCTGGGTGCCATCGGAGAGGGTGGCGGTTTTATCGGGCGGGCCCATCTCGGTGACGGCATCATCGAAGGTGTAAGTGCCGACACGAGATGCCCAATCGATCTTGTGGGTCTGACAGCCAGTGAACAGGACGAGCGCAAGCGAAAGGACGCACCATGACCGTAGCCAAGTAAGAGAGGAAGGTGCCAGATCAGGCACGGGGGTGCGCGGATTCATAGGCTTTCTTGAGGCGGTCAGTGGTCAAGTGGGTGTAAACCTGCGTGGTCACGAGGTGGGCATGGCCCAGCAGTTCCTGCACGCTGCGGAGATCGGCACCGTTGTTCAGCAGATGCGTGGCGTAGCTGTGCCGGAGCTTGTGCGGAGTCAATGCGGGGTCAAGACCGCTGGCGGCGAGGTAACGCTTAAGGCGAAGTTGCACCAAGCGAGGTTGCAACGGCTTTTGCGACGCGGGTTTGCTGAAGAAGAGGGGGCCATCGGCGGTGTTGGCGTCACCCAAAGAAAGGCGATAGCGACGGATGGCTTCCAAGGCCGGTGTGCCGACCGGGAGCTGGCGTTCCTTCTTGCCCTTGCCGCGCACGCGGATGAGTTGCTCGTTCCAATCGATGTCCTCGACATTGATACCGCACGCCTCGCTGATACGCAGGCCGCAGGAGTAGATGACCTCTTGCACGGCGGCATCGCGCAGGAAATCCACGGGGTCGATGTCTTTGGCGTCGGATTTTTGCAACGCATCGAGTTCGCGCAAGGGAGCCTCGAGCAGCGATTGGGTTTGCTCCGGCGTGAGGAACTTGGGCAGGCGCTTGGGCTGCTTGGGCAGGGAGATATTGCGGATGGGCGTCACCTCCACTTCGCCACGGCGGACGAGGAATTTGTAAAAGGTCCGCAGGGCGCTGAAGTGCAGTTGGATGGAGGCGCGGCCAAAGTTCTTGCGACCCAAGTAACGCAGAAAGGAGCGGAAATCATCGCGCTGGAGCTTGGGCCAGTCCGGGGCAGAAGCGCGATCTTGCTGATGCCACTGGCAGAAATCTGTGAGGGCGTGCCGGTAATTCCGCTGGGTGTAGGTGGAGGCGCCTCGATCGATGGCGAGATGCTGTAGGAACTGCAAGAGCAGTTCATCTTTGATCTCTATCTCGGGCGGCGCTTCGGACATAGGGACACAATAGCCGATATCGGCCGAAATACCAAGCGCGTCCCGTCAGCCTGGTCTAGCTATCCGGGAATTCGAACTCCACCTTGCCGGTTTTCTTCAAGACCAGGTGGGCCTTGAAGGGTTTGCCGGAGCGGGAGACGAACTGTGTGAGCAGATCGGTGCGCTTGTTCTTGATGAGCTTCTCGACCTGTTCCTTGTCCACCGGTTGCTGGAGGACGAGTTTGCCGGTCTTGAAAGTGCACTTCTTCGTATCGCTTTGGGTATTCTCGCAGAGATAATTGTCGGCGGTCTCGTAGACATTACCACCGCATTTCGGGCACTTGCCGTTGAGCGGAGTGAGGCCGGTGAGATCCACCTTAGGCGCCGGCTCACGGGTCTTGGCACCCTTCTTGGCTTCGCGCGGCGGGAACTCGAACTTCACTTCGCCCTTCTTGAGAACCATGAAGGCGTCAAACTTGCGGTTCGTCTTCTTGGAGACGAAGCCTTTCAGTACGTCGGTCTTGCCGTCGGCGAGGAGCTTGGTCATCTGTGCGGCATCGATCTCCTGCTGGAGGATGACCTTGGACGCGCGGAAGGTGCAGGTCTTATCCGGCCCCGTGGCCTTCTCACAGACGTAGTGCATGCCGTGCTCGAAGACTTGGGCACCGCACTTCGGGCACTTACCCAGTGGCGTCTTGCCGGTGAAATCGACTGGTTCGGAGGATTCACCCTCCTTCTTGTTATCGCCGAAGTCGAACTCGAGCTTGTGCTCGTCGCTTAACTTAAGCATCGCGGCGAAAGGGAAGCCCTGACGGCTGCGGAACCCTTGCAGCGGCCCGATGCTGCGATTCTTGATGAGTTCCTCCGTCTCGGAGGCTTCCATCAGACGGCTGGAAAGGAACTTCGGCAGGGCGAAATCGCACTTGGAGCACTGGAACTTGCGATAGTTCTCCTTCACCACGGCGCCGCACTTGGGGCAGGGCGTTTTGAGGTCTGGGAAATCACCGGGCACTTCATCCCCGGGGAAGCCCTTGGTGCGCTCCACGATCCGGCGCGTCATGTCCGCGATCTCGGCCATGAATTGCGGGCGGGAGAGCTTGCCTTGCTCCATCTGCTTGAGCTTGAACTCCCACTCGCCGGTCAGTTCCGGCTTGGAAAGTTCCTGGATGCTCAGGCCGCGCAAGAGGGCGATAAGCATGAACGCCTTGCCAGTGGGCTGGAGTTCATTGCCGTTGCGGTAGAGATACTCTTCGTTGACGAGACCCTCGATGACGGAAGCGCGCGTGGCCGGAGTGCCGAGGCCGCGTTCGCTCATGGCTTCGCGCAATTCTTCGTCGTCCACCAGCTTGCCAGCGCCTTCCATGGCGGAGAGCAGGGTGGCTTCGGAGTAGCGGGGAGCCGGTTTGGTCTGCGATTCCTTGAGGTCGATCTCGCGGGTGTTGACCTTTTCATCCGGTTTCACAGCCACGAGATTGCTCGTCGTGTCATCGGAATCGCCCGCGCCTTCCTTGCCGTAAACTTCAAGCCAGCCTGCTTTGACGAGGACCTTGCCGTCCGTCTTGAACGGCTCGCCCTCCACCCGGGTGATACGGGTGGTGATGAGATACTCGGCAGCCGGGTAGAACACGGAGAGGAAGCGGCGCACGACCATGTCGTAAACCCGCTGCTCCATGTCATTCAGATCCTTGGGCGCAACGCCGGTCGGGATGATGGCAAAATGGTCCGAGATCTTCGCGTTATTGAAGATGCGCTTGTTCGGGCGCACCCAGCCTTGCTCCAAGATGGTGTTGGCGAAACGCGCATACGCGGTGTTGGCCATGGTGCCGAGCGTGTCCCGCGTGGTGTTAAGATAATCTTCCGGCAGCGCGCGGGCGTCAGTACGAGGATAGGTGAGGGCCTTGTGACGTTCGTAGAGCGCCTGGGCGATCTGCAAAGTGCGCGTGGCTGACAAACCGAAGCGACGGTTGGCATCGCGCTGCAAGCTCGTCAGATCATAGAGCAACTGCGAGAGCTGGCTGCTCGGTCGGCTGTCCTCGGTGACGATGCCGGGTTTGCCCAGGCACTTGGCCTTGATGGCGTCCGCTTGGGCCTTGTCCCAGATGCGTTCGGCGCGCAGGGCTTCATCCGCTTCTTTACCGCCGGGCGGTTTGGAAAACTTCTCGTCAAACCAGCGGCCTACGTATTCACCGGCCTCGCAAGTAAAGGTGGCGTTCGCCTCCCAATAGGTCCGCGGAACGAAACGGCGGATCTTCTCCTCACGCTCAACGAGGATGGCGAGGGTGGGGGTCTGCACACGACCGACCGTGGTCTTGTTGAAACCGCCGCCTTTGGAATTGAAGGCGGTCATCACGCGGGTGCCGTTGATACCTACGAGCCAGTCGGCCTCGCTCCGGCAGGTAGCGGCATCCGCCAGCGGTTGCATGTCTTCACCGGTGCGGAGCTTGCGGAAACCTTCCTTGATCGCCGCCGGGGTCATGCTTTGCAGCCAGAGACGTTGGATGGGCTGCTTGGCTTTTGTGTGCTGGATGATGTAACGGAAAATCAGTTCACCTTCACGCCCGGCATCGCAAGCATTGATTAGCTTGTCCACATCCTTGCGTTTGATGAGTTTTTGCAGCGTCTTGAGCTTATCCATGCTCTTGGCGCGCGGGATCAGGTCAAAATGGGGCGGGATGACCGGCAGGTTGGCAAAGTTCCACTTGCCCTTCTTGGCCTCGAACTCCTCCGGGCAGGCAATCTCCAGCAAATGGCCGACTGCCGAGGCGATGACGGCGTCTTCGCTCTCATAGTAGTCGTCGGTCTTTTTGAAGCCGCCCAAAGCCTTGGCGATGTCGCCAGCGACAGACGGTTTCTCCGCGATGATCAATGATTTGCCCATGGTTTGTACGGTTGTCTGGTCGAGATGGTTAGGCCCGCCGAGACTTTACAAGGGCCGAAACGTGGACAAAAAAGTTCCACAAGTCAAAAACTCATTCTAACGAAGCAATGCCCAATGATGAAATCTGAATGATGTTGGAAGTAGGTATTTACTGATATAAGTCAAAGGCTATCAACATATTGCAAGTGCTTTTGTTTGCCTGATCGTTGGTCGTTCGGGTTTCGTCATTCGTCATCCCATCGGGTCTTGTTTTTTACTCAATCGTGCTAAAGTGCGTCGGCGCAATGGATAACAAGTTCTACGAAGCGGGTGAGAAGCGGGCAGAGAAGGTGAATGACCTCTTTGCCGCCATTGCGCCACGTTACGACCTGATCAATGACCTGCAAAGCTTTGGTCTGCACCGATATTGGAAGCGAAAGCTGATCAAGTTGGCCCAGGTGAAGGCCGGGGATAAGGCCATGGATCTGTGCTGTGGCACGGGGGATGTAGCCTTTGCGCTGGCAGCGCAAGGGGCGGAAGTCCTTGGGGTGGACTTCAGTGGGCCGATGCTGACTGTGGCGAAACAAAGGCAGCAGCGGGATGGGGTAACTAAAGTGGAGTTTGTGCGAGGTGATGCTTTGAACCTGCCCGCACCGGACAGTTCAGTGGATGTGCTGACTATCAGCTATGGCTTACGGAATCTGGCGGACTTCGAGGGCGGCTTGAAGGAGATGCTCCGGGTTTTGAAGCCGGGTGGGCGGCTACTGGTCTTGGACTTCGGCGTGCCGGATAACAAACTATGGCGCTTCGGCTACTTTCAGTATCTGAAGTGGTTTGTACCGGTCTTTGGGCGGCTCTTTTGCGGAGATTCCGATACACATGCTTATATCCTGAAATCCTTGCAACATTACCCGGCGCAACGCGGAGTGGAGAAGCTTATGCACCAGCTTCAGTGTAAGAATGTCCAAGTGGTGAACCTGCTCGGCGGGGTGATGGGAATCAATTACGGAGTGAAGGGGAAGTAACCCTGCATGGTAGGCTCGACGGAGTCACGCCCTGCCAAGCTGGGAAATGAAAATGCCCCGGATTTTCATCCGGGGCATGTTTGCGATATAAGATCGATGCTTAATCTACTTTCACGCTCAGCATCATGTCTTCCATGAGGGCGAGTGCAGTGGCTTCGGCGATCTCGCGCACATCGAAGTTCCGCAATACCCGACCGGCATAGCGGTCCTTGCCGAGGATATCGGATGCAGAGGCTTGGCCGATAACCTGTGAATCCTTGATACGGATGGCCGTGGCCTGGATGTCTGGCGCGGAGTAAACCTTGTCACCGGAGACTTCCGGCACCACCACATTGCGTGAGGAGATGAGCACTTCTAGCACCACATCGGCATTCTTAAAAATCGCCTCGCGATCCTTGCGAGCCTGCTCGGTATCTGGCGATTTCAATATGTCCTGGACGGAACGGCTGCCCATGAGCTGGGTGGCTACGCGCTGGTCCACGATCTTGGCTGTCCCATGACGCAAGGGACGGCCAAAGAGACGTTCCACATCGCGCACCGTTTGCTTGTCGGCGAGTGCCTGTTCCGGGCGATCTTTCTGGCGATACGTTTCATCGCGGGAAGATTTCTCGTTCCGCGCGGTGATGTTGCCTTTACCGACTGGAAGTTGGGTTGTGCCGCTCACATCACCATTGATGTTCAAGTTGCCACCCGCGGAGATGTTCCCGCCGTTCGCCTTGTTCACCGAGTTCGGATCGACCTGGAAATCGCTGTTGTAGGTCGTCTTGGAAGTGGTGGTGCGTTCGGTCCGGGAGGAGAGGGAGAAGCCGGACTTCTCATCTACCAACTCACGGTTCACATAGATCATGATGCGCGGCTCGCCGAGCTTGGCATAAACCTTCTTGAACTGCTCGATGATGGCGCGGGCCTGCTCGGGGGCGATGAGCGAAGGCTGGGTGGCAATAGCCTGTTGCTGTTACACGTAGGCCGGTCCGCTGGTCGCCGTTGCCGGAGTGGCGGTGGTTAGGGGTGGTCCGGGCTGCGGAGCCATCGGCTTGCCGTCAGGACCGACCTTTTGCGCGGGCTGGGCCAAGGCCGAGCCGGTCGCCAAGATGACTGCGAGCGTAGCTGCGAGTGACGTTTGTTGCCGTTTTTGAGATATTGGACCAACATGATATGTATAATTTGTGTGT
>JAURFH010000070.1 GCA_030834415.1 Verrucomicrobiota bacterium
GATAGCCCTCCTTGTCGGCATCAAGAATGGCCACGAGCGAGACCTCCGGTAGGTCGAGGCCTTCACGCAAAAGATTGATGCCCACCAGCACGTCGAAGTCCCCCTTGCGTAATGAACGCAAGATCTCGACGCGTTCGATGGCGTCGATCTCGCTGTGCAGGTAGCGGACATTGATGCCGATGTCGCGCAGGTAATCAGTGAGTTCTTCGGCACTGCGCTTGGTGAGCGTGGTCACCAGCGTGCGCTCCTTCAATTCCACGCGCTTGCGGACCTCTTCGAGCAAATCATCGATCTGGCCCCGGAGCGGCTTGATAGTCACTGGCGGATCGACGAGGCCTGTCGGGCGCACGATCAGTTCCACGACGCGCTTGCCAGACCATTGCAATTCCTGCTCGGCCGGCGTGGCACTCACGTAAACCACCTGGTCATGCAGTTTCTGGAACTCTTCAAAATTCAGCGGCCGATTATCCAACGCGCTCGGCAGGCGGAAGCCATGATCTACCAGCACGCTCTTGCGTGAACGGTCTCCCGCATACATGCCACCGATCTGCGGCACCGTGGCGTGGGATTCATCGATGACCAATAGGAAATCCGGTGGAAAGAAATCGATGATGGTGGCCGGCCGCGAGCCGGGCGGACGCTTGGCGATGTGGCGCGAGTAATTCTCGATGCCGGAGCAGAAGCCCATCTCCTCCATCATCTCCAGGTCGTATTCCGTACGCATCTTGATGCGTTGAGCTTCGAGCAACTTGCCTTCCTTTTCAAACCACGCGATGCGCTCACCCAGTTCCTCACGGATGGTGAGGATGGCGCTTTTAAGTTTCTCGGCTGGGGTGACGAATTGTTTGCCGGGATAAACGGTGATGGCGTCGTATTGCTCCAACGTATCACCGAGCAAGGGATCGAAGCGAGTTATGCGGTCGATCTGGTCGCCAAAGAATTCGATACGCAGGCCGTCCTCCGTATAGCCGGGTCGCAGTTCCACCGTATCACCGCGCACACGGAATTCGCCTCGCTCGAAGGCGATATCGTTGCGGCGGTATTGGATGTCCACCAGACGACTGAGGAACTGGTCGCGCGAGATTTCTTGGCCCACCTTGAGCGGGATGACCATGGCCTCGTAGTCTTCCTTGCTGCCGGTGCCATAGATGCACGACACGCTGGCCACCACGATGACATCGCGTCGGGCAAAGAGCGAACTCATGGAGGAGAGGCGCAGGCGCTCGATCTCCTCGTTGATGCTCGAATCCTTCTCGATGAACGTATCCGTGCGTGGGATGTAAGCCTCGGGCTGATAGTAATCGAAGTAGCTGACGAAGTATTCGACCGCATTCTCCGGGAAGAAGCTCTTGAACTCGGCATAGAGCTGGGCGGCCAGCGTCTTGTTGTGCGAGATCACGAGTGTGGGCCGGTTGATCTCCTTGATGACGTTCGCCATGGTGAACGTCTTGCCAGAGCCGGTGACGCCGAGCAGGGTCTGATGCTTCGCGCCGGCCTGCAATCCCTCCGTCAGCTTCGCAATGGCTTGCGGCTGATCACCGGCAGGTTCATATGGCGCGACGAGCTTGAACATGGGTGGCGAAGGTACGGCCCGAGTGCAGGAGTGTCAAATGAGTGGAGCCAGCCTTAGCAAGCCTGCGTAACCGACAATTGTCACTTCCGCAAGAAGCCCAAAAGTATGGCTACGACACTGGCTAGCAAGGCACCCAAAGCTAAGTTGAAAGCTAGCTTGGCTTTGCCATCCACTGGAGTGGCTGTTGTGGCGGGCTCATCGCTTTTCGCTGTGGCACCCAGCTTCGTGACGGGGGCGGGTGTCTTGCTCCCCGCTTCGCCGGTCCACTCCACCACCTCGTCGCCTTCGTAAGTCTGATACGCCTTCCAGCCGATGGCTTTCGCCTCCGCATTGATCTTGCCCATGATGCGGAACTCCACGAATTGATCGGGCAGCAATCCGGCGCCATCCGCCGTCCAGGTGACTTTGGTTGCATCACCCGAAGTGTTCTTTTCCAAGGTGATCTGCCAGCCGGGTTTGGGTTCGTAATGATGGATGGCCACGGCGTCGGCGGGAATCTCCAACGCCACTTTGATGGTAGCTTTATCCTTCTCATTCGGGCAACGCACCGTGAACGCCTCGTAACTGCCCGCCTTGGCCTCACGAGGGTAGACGACGACATGAGCCCGGGATTCCATGGGCATCAGCGTCAGTATGATCAGGAAAGCTAGGGACAAGGATGCGCGTTGCATGGCGGAAAGATGGAACAGAAGAGGGGACAACTCAAGCGTGGCTGGTCGCTTAGTTCCTCGAGCGGACTGTGCGGACGAACTCCAGCAAAGCCGTGGAATCATTACCCCGCAGCTTCGCCTTGGGGATCATCTTGTTCATCCACGTATCCCACTCGTCGTCCGGATAACTGGAGGCATCGAAGAGTTGATGGCATTCCGAGCAGCGTCCCGCGAAGATGTCGCGGCCCTCCTTGCCGAGCTTGGTGAGAGGAGGGGATTCCTTCCAGCCGGTGACTGGGCGAGGAGTCGGCAGCGGCTCGACACTGTCGAATTCCAGCACACAACGGAAGCCGTAAAGACCGCCGCGCACTTCGGGGAAGTTCGGATAGTGATAACCAGATTGCAGGTTCAGCGGGTCAAACGTCACCCAGGCCGCCCCGCGCAGGAACTTCAGGCGCTTGCCGCCCATATCCGTCTCCAGCCGTTTATACTCCAGCCGCAATTCGCTGCTGTTCAGCTTGGAGTGATACCATTCTTCGCCCCACTCGAAGAGGTTGCCGCCGATATCATGAAAGCCCTGGGCGTTGGCGGGCTTGCTGCCCACAGGCCCAAAGTTGTTCTCTGCATCTGGCAGGTAGCCGCCTAGGGTCGGACGTTGATCGATGGTGGGCCATTTCTTGCCCCATGGGTATTTGTCTGGCCCAGCGGCAGCCGTCCATTCCGCACTCGTGGGCAGACGGTAGCGATCTTTGGGCCCGATGCGATTCGCTTTGCGTTCCGCTTCCGTGAGCCAACGGCAGAAATCCGTGGCGTCATGCCAGCTCACATTATTGATCGGATGCGAGGGCTTTTGGAGCAACGAGGTGACGGGTGAACTCACGTCTTGGAGATAGGCAGCGAAATCGCTGCGACGCGTCTCCCACACACTCATCAAAACCGGCGTGCCCGGCACCGGGATGAATTTCAACCCCAAGCTGTTCTGATAAGGCTGCCCCGCTTTGGGCTTATTGCTAGCCCCAGTGGCCTCGCTCCCTTGGGCAGCTCCGTCAGATGCCTCGGAATCCTCGCCGCCGCGTTTGCAACCCGTCACGGAACCAAGCACGAACAAAGCGGTGAGGCAGCCAACGACAGCAGTTGGAAGCAAAGGACGCATCTCTCGTCAGATCTGGAAATCCAAGTCTTCCAGCGGCACTTGCTTGTCCCGCTTGGCGATGATCTTCACATGCACGTCCTCACTCAGGACGAGTGAATTCGGCGGCACGCTATGGAGCAAAAAGACATTCGCGCCGATCGTGCTGCCCGCACCGATGACGGTCTCACCACCCACGATCGTCGTGCCCGCATAGATGGTCACGCGATCTTCCAGTGAGGGATGCCGTTTCTGCCCGCGCAAGGCCTGCCCGCCGGAAAGTGAGCGCGCCACCAGGCCCACGCCTTGATAGAGTTTCACGTGATTGCCGATGGTAGAAGTCTCGCCCAACACACAACCAGTGCCGTGATCGATGAAGAAATGGGTGCCGATCTCCGCGCCCGGATGCAAGTCCATGCCCGTGCGGCTATGCGCCCACTCGGACATGATGCGTGGGATCAGCGGCACTTCCTTCTTATACAATTGGTGCGCCATCCGCTGCACCGCGATGGTCTCGACAAAAGGATACGCCACGATGACTTCCTCGCGACTCAGCGCTGCGGGGTCGCCATTGTAGGCGGCGTCCACATCGGTCTGGAGCAATTCACGCACGCAAGGCAGGCAACCGAGAAAATCCGTGGTCAGTTCGTGCGCCAGAGGACGTAACTCACGGGCGGTCCGTTTTTCGGGATTATGATACTGGAGGCTCTTGTAGATCTCGTCTTCCAGTCGGCCGAGCACAGAATCCATGAGCAGAGCCGTCTCCACCTTCAGCTCGGAGGAATGCAGCGGTTTCTCATCGAAAAAGCCCGGAAAGAGTAGACGCAACAGATCGACGGTAATGCTCGCAATAGCCGTCTTGGACGGCATGTTCTTGCCATCCAGATGATTGATGCCGCCCAACTGCGCGTAGGACGCCAAGAGATGATCCGTCAACTCGGTGACCGTTATCTTCACGGGCGGAGTATTCCGTAGGAAATCCTCAAACGCAAGGGGCGGGATTTGGCCATCGTGGAATGAGTAATGACGAAATCCGAATGACGAGAGAGTGAGCAATAGCCATCGTCTCAGTTGGGCCTTGGTTCATTTGGTATTCCTTCGTCATTCGAGCTTTGGCATTCGTCATTTTTCTAGAATCTGTGTCCATCTGTGGTTAAGTTTCTTCAACGACCTATGGCGACTTACGTTTACGAAACGATTCCGAAAAGCTCCAAGCAGAAGCCTAAACGGTTTGAGCTCCAGCAGCGGATGTCCGAGCCCGCGTTGACGAAGCACCCGGAGACTGGCGAGCCCATCCGACGTGTCATCGTGGGCGGCAGCGGCTGGGTGACCCATGGTGCGGGCATCCTCTCCATGAACACCAAGAAGCGCTAGGCCATGCCGATCTACGAGTTTCATTGCGGCAAATGCGGTGAAGACAGCGAAGTGCTGGTGCGCCGCACAGATTGGCAGGGGACCCCATGTCCGCATTGCGGCTCCACCAAACTGGAGAAGAAACTCTCCGTTTTTGCGGCCGCCAATGCCGATGGCATGGCGGAAATGCCGGCTCCGGCTTGCAGCGGGAATCCGAATAGTTGCGGCCGTTGCGGGACGGCCTGATCAGGCGCAGTAGTCGCGCGCCCGCAACCCCTTTAGGTTTTCCACCAACCAGGTCGGTTGGTGGGGTAGCAAGTCTTCCTGCGTATGACCACCCGTGGCGACTGCCAGGATTTTCGCGCCGATGTGCCGGGCACAGTCGATATCTTTTGGCGTGTCACCGATCACCAGGATTTCCTCGCCCCGAAGCTTTCGTCCCAGCATCTCACCGACGCGTTCCTGTGCGATGGCCGCGAGTTGATTCCGGTCTTCGCTGTCATCCGCGAAGACACCGAACTCAAAGTGTTCCCACAGCCCATGGTGCCGCAGCTTGATCTCCGCGCCGATACGCAGATTGCCTGTTAGAATGCCCATGACAGGGCGGTCAGGTAGGCGCTTGAAATCTTCGATCAGTTCCGGCACGCCCGCACAGACCTGTCCGCCAAATTCGTGCATGAGATGCTCCAGCCAGAACACATAGGTATCCTTGAACCGGGCCAGATTCTCCTCGGTGTGCGGGATGTCGTAGTGCCCGAAGAATTCGCGGAGTAGTGATGTGTCCGTGCGGCCGGCAAAACTGACCGACTCCGGCTTGTGTTGTTTGCCGAAGACCGTCTTGAAGGTCGCGCCAAAGGAGCGTCCGCCGATGCTGCGGGTGCGGATCAGGGTGCCGTCGATATCGAAGAGGACCAGTCGTATCACAAAACTCCTTTAAGCAGAAAACAGGTCGTTCATCGATACGGACAAACTGGGCAGAAGCTTCTCCGTCAGCACTTCCTTGTTGGCGAGAATGCCTTTCAAGCCCAGACCGTATTGGCTGCCGTGATAGACCTCCACATTGTCATAGCGCAAGTCGATCATCCACAGGCGCGGGATTTTGCAATCCTCGTAGATATCCTTCTTCGTTACCGTATCCCAACGATGGTCTTCAGAGCTGATGATCTCGGCTGCGAGGAAAATTTTGCCCGTGGCTGCCGTGACGAGTGATAGGTCCGGCCGCAAGATAGTTCCAGCGGTGAGCTGCACGACGGAGCGCGGCTCTTGCAGACGGGCGGGTCCGTTCTCAGGCACGGCCAGCTTCATCAGGGCGTGCAGACGCTCCAGCACCAGACGATGCCGCCCGCCCAACACCGTCCGATAAACGCTGCTGCCTTCGATGATCTCTTCGTAAGTCTGGCTCACGCTGTTTTGCTTTTAAATTCTGTTATAGGTCAGCACTTTTCCAGCAGTTGACATCGCTTCGATGTGCGGTCATTTCTGGCCCGCCGGGGCAACCGGTTTCGCCACCAAGCTCTTCAGAAACCTGCCCGTATGCGAGCGCTTATTTTTAGCGATGGTCTCTGGAGTTCCGGCAGCGATGATCTGGCCGCCCCCAGCACCGCCTTCCGGTCCCAGGTCGATGACCCAATCCGCTTCCGCGATCAGGTCCATGTTGTGTTCGATCACTACCACGGTATTGCCGGCATCCACCAGACGTTGGATCACCTCCACCAGCTTTTGCACATCCGCCATGTGCAGACCGATGGTCGGCTCTTCCAAAATGAAAATGGCGGGTTTCGTGTTCAGCGGGCGGATGGATCGCAGGTCTGGTTTCTCGTTCTTCAAGCCCGTGAGCAGATGCGTCACAAGCTTTACCCGCTGAGCTTCACCACCACTCAAGGTCGGGCTGGTCTGGCCAAGGCGCAGATAATCCAGTCCGGTATCGCGCAAAGCCTCAAGCGGACGCTTGATCTTTTGCAAGGCGGAGAAGAATTCGATGCCCTCGGCCACGCTCAGGTCCAGCACCTGCGCGATGTTCTTACCGGCATACTCGATATCCAACGTCTCCTGATTGAAGCGCGTGCCGCGGCAACTTTCGCACTTCACATAAGCGGGCGGCAGGAAATTCATCTCCAGCTTGATGGTGCCAGCCCCTTCGCACACGGGGCAACGTCCCTGGTTGCTGTTGAAAGAAAAACGACTGCCAGTGTAACCGCGCAGCTTTGATTCCGGCAGATTGGAGAACAGCGTGCGGATATCATCAAAGAACCCCACATATGTGGCGGGTGTGGAACGAGGCGTGCGCCCGATGGGGGCTTGATTCACTTCATGCACGGCACTGAGTAGTTCACTGCCGGTAAGATGTTCATTCTTCTTACCCTTACGTCCGACGGCACCTTCCAGTGCGGGTAACAGACACTCCCGAACCAAGGTGCTTTTTCCCGATCCGCTCACGCCCGTCACTACCACGAAACGCCCCAGCGGAATCTCCAATGTGACATCCTTCAGGTTGTTGGTCTTGGCCCCAAGCAGCGTCAGCCATTGTGTCGCGTCTGTGGATGCATCCGCCTTCTTTGACTTTTTCTTGGCGGTTTTCTGAGGTGCCAAGACTGAACGCCGTTGTCCTCGGGTCGGATACTGCTTGGTCTCCAGATGCGCCAGATAACGTCCGGTCAGCGAATCTTTGTGCCGCATCAACTGTGCAAGCGTTCCGGCGGCCATCACTTGGCCGCCATTCACGCCGGCACCGGGGCCCAGATCGATGACGTAGTCGGCGCGCCGCATCGTGTCCTCATCATGCTCCACCACGACGAGCGAGTTGCCGCGCGAACGGAGCTTCTGCAACGCATCGAGCAACTGCTCGTTGTCGCGTGCATGCAGGCCGATGGTCGGCTCATCGAGGATGTAGAGCACACCGCTAAGATTGGAACCAAGCTGCGCGGCCAGACGGATACGTTGCGATTCGCCGCCCGAGAGGGTAGTCACGCTCCGGCTGAGTTGTAGATAGCCGAGGCCGACTTCATTCAAGAAACGCAGCCGTTCACGGATCTCCGGCAGGATATCGCGTGCTACCTCGGCATCGCGGCCAGATACTTTTAGATTATTAAAATACTCGGCCGCTTCGCCCACAGACATCACGCCGATGTCGTCGATCGTCTGACCGGCGAGCTTCTTCGCGTCCTTGCTCTTGGCTTTCGGCAGACCTTGGAGAATCAAGCGCACCGCGCGGGCAAGAGGATTCAGGCGGGCGCCTTTGCACTCGGGGCAGATCTCGCGTTTGCCATCCTGCCAGCCAAACCAGGATTCCTCGATCGCATCGGCCCGGGCTCCGCGTTCAGCATCGGGTAAATAGAACGTCTCGCCGAAGCCACGGCAGGTGGGGCACCAGCCACGGGAAGAGTTGTAGCTGAAAAACTTCGGGTCCAGCACTTCGAAAGACTTGCCACAACCACTGCAGGAACGGGCGGTGGAATGCACCGTGGTCACGCTGTGATTATCCAGAGCGAGCAACACGCCTTTGCCGATGTTCAGCGCTTCATCCACAAGCTGCTGCGCGGTCTTGCGGTAGGGCCCGCTGTCCCCAGCGGGCCGCATCCTTTTCCCCGCTTTCTTCTCCATCACGCCGATGACGATCTCGACGTCATGCTCTTTGAAGCGATCCAGACGCAGGCGTTCGCTGGTGGAGTAGATTTTGCCATCGGCACGGATCTCGGTGTAACCATGCTTGGCTGCCCATTCGGCCACTTCGGTATGGAAACCTTTGCGGTTCCGTACCACGGGAGCCAGCAGCAGCAGGTCACCACGTTTCTGCATCTGCTCCTGCAGACGCTTGCCCAACTCGTCGCGAGTTTGTGACACCACGGGAATCTGGCAATCCGGGCAATATTGGGTGCCGAGGCGCGCGAACAGGAGGCGGATGAAATGATAAATCTCCGTAACGGTCGCCACCGTGCTCTTGCCGCCACCGCTGGAGTTGCGTTGCTCGATGCTGACCGTGGGCGGGATGCCCGCGATCAGGTCCACCTCTGGACGGGAAAGCTGCTCCACGAACTGCCGGGCATAGGCATTCATGGAATCCAGAAAGCGCCGTTGTCCCTCGGCAAAAAGGATGTCAAACGCCAGCGTGCTCTTACCGGACCCGCTCACCCCCGTGAGCACTACGAACTTCCCCCGTGGAATCGTCACCGTGAGATTCTTGAGGTTATGCTCGCGCGCGCCCTGGATGAGGATGCCCTCCTGTCCTGCCGCCGCCATTTCTGCTTCGTTCAACACAGCCAGAGTATTACCACGGGTCCTGCAGGATGCAAAAAGTACGTGGTAGCAAAGTAGTGCCAACATGTTAAGTTGCACTAAGCATGGCCAACGGGGCGTCATCACCATCGCAAGCAGCCCAGATGTCTCTCTGCGGGTTTACTTTAACGCTGCTGGTTTATCTTTTGGATCCCTGTATCTGCTTTCGCTTTGATGGTTTCGGTTTGGTTGGAGCCATACCGGGTGCGCTGCTTGCTTGGATAGGTTTAATAAAAAATGAGTCTATGCGGCTCCCTGCCCGTTTTGGCTTTGGCTTGCTGGCAATCGCAACCACCTTCCTTTTACTCAAGGTCACAGTGGATGTCCTCTGGACTGGCCATGAACCTTTGTTTGTCCAGCCGGTATGGTTTGAGCATTGGATCTACTGGATGGAGTATCGCTGCGTTTAGGTATGAATCCCAAACCACCATTTCATTCTAGCCCTTGGTTCGTGGTGCTGTTGATCTTACTGGCTTTGCTCGTGGGGATAGTTTGGTTGGCGCACAGGCACGCTGAACATCATCGGAAAGCCTATGATGCAACCATTACCCGGCAAAATGGCGATGTTCCGAGCAAGCAGGAGTGAGACCTAGACCTTCCCCCAGTGCTGAGCGATGTAGCCTTTGCGGCCCATCAATTCTTCGGGCCTGCCTTCCTCGATGAGCGTTCCGTCTTGGATCACGATGACACGGTCCACGTTGCGGATGGTATTCAGGCGATGGGCGACCACTAGAGTGGTGCGGCTTTTGCGCAACTGTTCCAGGCTGGCGGCGATGAGTGTTTCGTTCTCGGTATCGAGTGAACTCGTTGGTTCGTCGAGCAAGAGAATAGGCGCATCTTTCAGAAAGGCGCGCGCGAGATTGAGCCGTTGCTTCTCACCGACGCTCAGGCGGGCAGCACCTTCACCCACCACGGTATCGTAACCTTGTGGCAGCTTGCGGATGAACTCATCAGCATAGGCGGCCTTGGCGGACGCCTCAATCTCCTCGCGAGTGGCGGCAGGCAGACCGTAAGCGATGTTTTCCGCGATGGTGGTGGGTAGCAACAAGGGCTCTTGCAACACAAAGGCGATGTTGCGGCGGAGGTCAGCCAGTTTCAGATCCCGCAAGTCAACGCCATCCAGCCGAATCCGGCCTGAGGTGGGATCGAAGAAGCGTGTGACCAGTTGCAGCATCGTGCTCTTACCTGCACCGCTGGGGCCGACGATAGCGGCTGATTCACCGGCTTTCACCTTGAAGTTCAGGTCCTTCAAGATGGGATGACCGCTGACATAGGAAAAGCAGGTTTGCTCAAATTCCAATTCGCCCTTAACGACTAATGGTCCCCAGCCAACCTTCTGAGCCGTCTCGGTCGGTTCTTCTGATACCACCTCGCGGGCATCGAATTTCTCCGGGAGCACATCGGGCGCATCCAGCAGTTCAAACACGCGCTGGGCGCTGGCACTCGCCGTAGAGACCGTGGCACCGACATGGGAGAGCTGGTTGAGCGGCTCGTATAGCATCGCGAGATACGCGAGGAACACGAGCAGGTCGCCGATGGTGATTTTGCCTTCCAGTACCCGCTCGCCGCCGAGCCAGACAATCAAGGACGTGCCGATACCGAAGACGAGCGCGACGCCAAGGCCATAAAGAATCTCCCATGTATGCTGTCCCATCCGCTGATTCCTGGCTCCCTGCGTGAGCTTGAGGAATTGCTCGCCTTCATGCGGTTCGGTGGCGTGACTGTGGATGAGGGGCAGGTTGGCGAGACTTTGTTGAAGATGGGCCGCCACCTGACTGTCCGCCTGTTGCGCCGCGGCACCTTTCTGATTCATCACCTTGCTGAAGACGCGGATGGAGATGACCAAGAGCGGCATGATGAGCAGGGCATAGATCGTTAGCACGAAATCCATCTGCATCATGATGATCACCATCAGCACCAAAGTGATGCTCGCCTCCACAAAGGTCATCATGCCCTGCTGGAACAAGGTCTGGAACGCATAGGTATCCCAGGTGGCGCGATAAAGGGTATCTCCACTGGGTTTGCTTTGATGAAACCGTTGCGAGAGCTGGAGCAAGCGTTGATAGACGGCTTCCCGGACGCGAGCCAGTCCATACAGCCCTGTGCTGATGACCCAATAGTTTTGTAACGCCTTCAGCCCTCCATAAACGGCATGCAAGATCAGCACACTGATCCCGAGGAAGGTCAGCAGGGCGGTTTTGCTGGCCGCAAAGTCCAGCCCAGCCAGCCAGCCGGGCAGAGGTTTATCCCCCAAGACACTATCCGCTAACAGAGCGATGGGCCAAGGCTTGAGCAGGTTGGCCCCGATCGCGAGCACCAACAGCCCCAAGGACAGGGCTACCCGAGGCATGTCTGGCCGGAAAAAGGCCATTACTCGCGATAAGCGGTTCATATTGTGGGCATTAAAGCGGTGATTTGGTCCCGTCGCCAGCCGGAAAAGCCGGTTAATGCCCTGCGATAAAGACGAAAACTAGCGGGAACCCATTTAACCTGATTTAAGTAATATGCCGGTTAAGCAGGAGGGAGGGATGGCTTTTCAGTCCCCAAAGGTCTTGCCGAAGTTCGCTTGGCCCCGCAGCATCCGTCGGAAAATGTCGGAAGAACGTGGTCCAAGGGGAATCGAGTGGGCGCTGCTGGCGGTCATGGCGGCGATGGCTGCTTTTGCCGTGCTGGCGACTGGCGGCGTCCGGGGAGTGGATTTTGCCATCATCGAGCTGCTTATGGTCGCAGCCTTGGGTTTATCGGTTGTGCGCCTGTGGGTGCATGATAAGCCTACCTTCCATCTCTCGCCCGTGCATTGGGCAGTGCTGGCTTTTGTCGCCTACGTCAGCCTGCGTTTTGCCACTGCTGACATCCATTATCTGGCTGAAGATGAGTGGACCCATATCATGCTCTACGCAGTGTTCTTCATACTGCTTACCTTTCACGTGTTCCGCACCCAGCACAGTCAGGTGCTTCTGATCGTCTTGGTCACGGTGGCGGTGGGCAGCAGTCTCTATGCTGCTTACCAATACTTCTCGAGTAACACCATGGTGTGGCATTTCCAGCGACCCGCGATCTATGCGCGACGTGGCTCGGGAACGTTCATCAATCCTAATAACTTCGCCGGGTATGTGGCGGTGCTGTTGCCGATGATGGTGGTAATCGTTTTGGCTGCCCGGGTGAGCGTCACCACGCGCTTTCTAGCGGGCTATGCGGCGCTTATGTTTTTGGTGGGATTGGTTGTTTCGGCCTCGCGCGGCGGCTTGCTGGCTGCTGCTGGCGGAATGTTGGCCCTGATCTTTTTGTTGGTACGGCAAAAGCCTTTCCGGATGCCTGCCCTTATCATGTTGGCGGTCCTGTTGTTGGGTTCTTTTGTAGTGGTCAGCCAAGTCACCTTGGCTCAGAAGCGCTTTGAAAACTTGCAAAGTGTAGTGGTTGGCGAGGATGCCCGCGTCCTTCTTTGGCAATCCGCCGAGGAGATGTGGCGCGACCATTTGTGGGTGGGTGTGGGACCGGGGCATTACGATGCGGTATTTCCGCAATATCGTCCGGATATCCTGCAACAGCGGAAACCTTATTTCGCTCACAACGAGTATCTCAACACCCTAGCAGATTACGGTCTTGTCGGAGCCTTGCTCGTCTTGGTCGCCATCGGCGCGGCGGAATTCGCTTTTCGGTATGGCTGGAAAGGCTTGCGCCGGAATGCCTCCAATCTCGATTGTGCCCGGAGCAACCGGCTGGCCTTGCTGTTGGGGGCTGCTTCCGGTGTCACCGCCTCGCTCGTCCATGCCTTCTTTGATTACAATTTTCATGTGCCTGCCTACGCGTTGCTGGTGGTCTTTCTCTTGGGGTTAATGACTGTGGCATGGCGGGCGGATAATTCGCGGTGGTGGTGGCGTCCCAGAGTGGGAGGCAAAGTGATGTTGACGGTGTTGAGTCTTCTGCTGGCGACTTGGTTCGGCCTGCATGCCACCAAGCGCACCAAGGAAATCAAGGTGCTCTCCCAAGCACACAAAGCAGGATTTGATTCACCGGAGTATCTAACTTTGCTGGAGCAAGCGTTGGTAACAGAACCTCGCAATGCTTTGACCGCCTATGATATCGGCGAGCATTTCCGGACGATTAGTCTGGAGGCGAAAGAAGGTTATGAGAAATCCGGCCAAACCGCTCTGCAATGGTTTGCCCGTGCCGCCAAACTGGATCCGCACGATTCATATATCCCGTTGCGGCAGGGTATGACCCATATCTGGCTGAGGGAGAATGCCACCGCCAAACCGTACTTGGCCGAGGCTGATCGTCTGAATCCAAAGGATTACTACACGCTGGCTCTTCTCGGTTGGTGCTATTTCGAGATGGCAGAATATCAGGAAGCGATCCGTTACTTTGAGAAGTCTTGGGCTTTCCGGAATTACGGTAATGACGTGACCGAAACATACCTGCCTCGAGCGCGTGCCCGCTTGCAGGAAGAGCAGGCCAAAACAGAAGAGAAGCCGTAACGATGAAGCTTTAGCTGGCCGTTTGGGCCGTCAAGGCGTCGATCATCGTTTTCAGGTAGAGTAACTCCATACCCACGTGGTCCGGAGCCAGTTCGGGTGTTTCCTCATTCCCTTCCATCAACCGTTCCATGATGAAGGCGATCATGGGAGATTGTGGATAGTTGTTCACCAGGCTCTCCACCACGGCGTGATGCTCTGCCTCTGAAGCATTATCGAGACTGCGTAACAAGGCGATATTCGTATCTTCCGCTTCCTCTATCGTCTCTGGATCAAGCACTGGCAGGGAGAAGCGGGACCGGAGAGAGTCATAGATCAACGCCGCCAAGGGCATCAGTTCGCTGCCTTCATCCTCGGCATCACGTACGGCTTGATCTGCGGCCCCCAGATAAACGAGCAAGGACGGCTGCTCTTGGGCGAACTGGTCCACCCATTGGCTCCATTCCTCTTCGGAGTATTCTGCCTGTTGTTCCCAGACAGCCTCAATCGTTTCGCGTGGAACTTGCTGCATATCCTACAGGCCGAGGATAATCCATGTCCCAGCAAAAGGAAATGATATTAGAGGGAGATCCGGTCAGGTTTTTCGCGCTGTGACGATACTGCGATCCGCGGCCGTGGGCTGGTATTGCATGTCTTTAAAACCGGCTTCAGCGAGCAACTGACGCATCTCCCCAAGTGAGTAACACTTGCCTTCTGTGGAGTGCATGAGCAGGGAGGAATACTGGGCCACGGTCAGCGGACCGGTCTTGTCCTCGTTGATATGCGCGTCGTGGACGATTAACATCCCTCCCGATTTCAGTGCGGCAAAAGAATTGGCGAGCAGCTTGCGCACCTCGGGGAAATCCCAGTCATGCAGCACATTGGAGTAAAGATGTAGATCACAATCGGTCGGCAGATTCTCCGCCTTAAACATATCGCCCGCGACCACGTCCACGCGATCCTCATAGCCGCGTTCGGCCACCAGCTTGCGGGCGAGTTTGTCCACGGGCGGTTTGTCGATGACGGTCGCACGTAGATGCGGGTGATTGGCAGTAAGCGCACAGGCATAGATGCCCGAGCCGCCGCCCAGATCCAGCAGCTTGCTAAAAGGCTTGGCATCGACGGCTCTGGCCATGGCTGGTCCGAGGTAGAATCCGCGGCAATCCATCGCCGCTGTAAACTGGCTGGCGAACGGTTCCGTCTCCATGGCTTGTGCCCATGCCTTCTCATCCTTCAAGCTGGACCAGTTCGCTGTCTTGCCGGTGCGCAACACATTCTCGTAGTCCTTGGCAATGGGGCGTTCCTTTAGCGAGGCGTAGTAAGGGGCCAGATTGAACGGAGAACCACTGACAAGATGCTCGGCGGCGGGGGCGCTAACATGGAATTTACCATCCTGCAGTTCCACCAATCCCATGGCGGTGAAGAGGGTGAGCATCACATCCGTCGGACGCTCCTTAAAACCGCAACCGGCACAGATGCCGCCCAAGTCGGATGGATTGGCAGCCAGCCAGCTAAAGAAATCCAGCCGGGCAATCGCTGCAGTGAGCAAGTCCACTCCGTAGAGACCATCGCGTTGGCGATAAATGAAAGTAGGGTCAGTATCCGGCACCCGCGTGAGATCAAGTCGAGACATACCTAGGAGTGAAGCGGAATTTAGGCAGCGTGGGAATGATGAAAAGCCTGATGGTTGGCTCAGGCTTTCAAAAGAGAGGTTATCTTTTCCACATCGTAGACACAGCCGCCCCAAGTGCCTCCGCTAACGCTTTGCAGCGCCGCCCAAAGCTTGGTGTCATCGGGCAAGGCAGGGTTGGGAGCCATGTCCTCGCGGGAAGTTCTCGCGGCAAGAATCTTTGCACCCGCATCCGGAGTGAAACGGCTCTCTCCTGCCCCCACGAAATCCAAGGTGCCCGTGAGCGTGTTCCGATTGATGACGATGCGGATCACATCGCCGTCTTGCAGCTTGCCTATGGGACCACCGGCCAAACCCTCCGGCCCCACATGTCCGATACAAGCACCCGTCGAGACGCCGCTGAATCGTGCATCCGTGATGAGTGCTACCTGTTTGCCAAAGGGCAGAAACTTCAAGGCGGAAGTCACTTGGTATGTCTCCTCCATGCCTGTGCCCATGGGACCGATGCCTGCGAGCACCATGATGTCCCCGGCTTGAATGCGTTTTTCTTTGATTGCGGCGATAGCTGCCCGTTCGCTGGTGAAAACCCTTGCTGGTCCTTCCTTACGATAAACGTTGTCCGCATCCACCACGGAGGGGTCGATGGCCGTACTCTTGATGACTGCACCTTCGGGCGCCAGATTCCCAGTAGGGAAAGTGACCGTGCTGGAGAGTCCGCGCGCTTTTGCCTGATCGGGAGACATGATGACATCGTTGGGGTTGATGCCGTCCTGTTGCTGCAAGATATCTCGGAACTTTATGCGCCGCTCGGAGGTTTCCCACCAATTTAATACTTCTTCCAGTGTGCAACCCGCTACGGTCATCACCTTGGTATCCAGCAAACCTAGTTTCCGCAGATGCAGCATCACTTCCGGCACACCACCAGCGAGGAAGGCTCTCACTGTCGGATGATGCACTGGTCCGTTGGGCAAGACACTGACCAAGCGCGGCACCGCCCGATTCACTTCGATCCAGTCTTGTACCGTAGGCCGCTTTAACCCAGCCGTGTATGCAATGGCCGGGATGTGCAGCAGCAGATTGGTGGAGCCGCCAAAAGCCGCATGCACCACCATCGCATTGCGCACCGCGGCATCGGTCAAAATATCCTTCAGCTTCAGGCCACGCTTCTCCAATGCCACGATCGCCCGGGCGGAGCGGACCGCCATATCTGTCCACACCGGCTCACCGGAAGGGGCAAGCGCCGAGTGGGGCAGGGACAAGCCAAGCGCCTCACCCACGACTTGTGCCGTGGCTGCCGTCCCTAAGAACTGGCAGCCGCCTCCTGGTGTGCCGCAGGCACGACAACCCAAGTCAGCCGCTTCTTGCAAACTCACCATGCCGTGGGAATAACGCGCTCCTAATGTCTGGACCGCACCGGCATCTTCGCCGTTGGTCGGTGGCAAAGTCACTCCGCCGGGCACGAGCACGCAGGGAAGTTCCTTCACCCCGGCCAGGGCCATCATCATCGCGGGCAATCCTTTGTCACACGTAGCCACGCCGATGACCCCTGAGCGGGTGGGCAGTGAGCGGATTAGACGGCGCATGACCTGCGCGGCATCATTGCGATACGGCAGGCTGTCGAACATGCCGGTGGTGCCTTGGGTACGGCCATCGCAGGGGTCCGAGCAATACGCCGCGAAAGGTAATCCTTTCTGCGCGCGCAATTCATCCGCCGCCGCTTGCACCAGCAGGCCGATTTCCCAATGCCCCGTGTGATAGCCAAGCGCGATTGGTTTGCCATCGGGTGCTCGCATGCCGCCTTGCGTGCTGAGGATGAGATATTGTTTGCGGCCGAGTTCGGAGGGGTTCCACCCCATGCCGGCATTTTGGGTCAGGCCGAAGAGATCGCCACTCGGGCGGTTCAGCAGCATGTCGGCATCAATGGGCAGACTGCCCTCTGGTCCTGCGGCCTTGGTGCGCACCTCGTAGACATTGGGCAGCACCCCATCCAGAAGCGGCTGGAAATTTTCGTTCATTCCTTCGTGGTCTTGTTCTTCTTGATCTCCACCGGCGGCGGTGGATTCGTGAGCACAAGCGTCATCGTGTAGCCCGATTTCCAGATATATTGCTGACGATTTACCGTCATCACGCGGGGCAACAGCTCGATCTCATTGCCGTAGCAGAGCAGGGTGACTGTTCCGGGGAGAAACGTCAGGTCCTCAAAGATGACTTCGCCGAACCCGACGGGATAAGGCCAGGTTTGGGGTTGCTCGAACTTGATGGTCTGCGGGAGGTTGGTGTTCATCGTCGCGCCTTGGAACTCAAATTTCACATCGGAGATCTTCAACGCAGGCTGGTTCACCACCATCACCGGGTTGCCGTTCGTGCTTTGCTCGAACCGCACTTCCCAAGGTCCGTTCACATAACGCTGATGCTCGATACCCCAGTACGCGATGATGTAAACACCCAAGGCAATCCCAAAGGCGATGGCAAGATGCTTTAATAAACCTTCAAACCGCATAGAACCGCCAGACAGTCGGCAATCAGGCCGGATGTGTCAAGTGCACCCGGCTATTCTGGCTATGAGATAGCTGCTCGCTCAGTTACGGCCGGAACCTAATCGAGCTACTGCGCCTGCGGGCCCATCGACTTCTGCGGAGCCTCCACATTGACGGATGAAGACGGTGTGCTGGGGATACCGGAATCCAGCATCAAACCCTCCTTCGCCGCGAAATCCGCCAGTGCTTGTTCGGCCAAGGCTTCCTGTTCTGCTTCTTGCAGGGACAGATCTGCCGTCATCATCGTATCGCGGGCCACGCGGGCGCGACCGCTGGCTTTGGCCCGCTCTTCCTCCACCATTTGTTGCAGACGGTTCAAGGTGTCGCCGGAACCACCGATCTCGCTGATCATGCCCGAGGCCATCTCCGCCAGTTCCGCGGTGGCTTTCTTGATCTTGAGGTCGTCGATGCCGCGCCGCAGTGATTCGATCTTCGCTTGGGCGGCTTTGATCGCGACGTCACGCGCGCGGATGAGTTCCTGATATGTCTTCTCCGCCTGTTCGAGCTGCAGGTTGTTCTCTTTGAGTTCCGTGGTGACCGTCTGCAAGCGCAGGGCAAATTGACCAGCCGGACCACGATTGCCCGCGCGCAAGTTGGCGGTCGTCCGGGCGCGCAAAGATTGCTCATCGGTCTCCAGCTTCTTGATTTGCGACATCAGGCGCTCACACAGTGCGGCATGCGCGGCCAGACCCTGATTGTAGTTGGCGATCTGTTTGCGGAGGTTTTCCTTTTCCGCCTCCAGCAACAGTTCGGGATTCTCCCGCTCCACGCCGGAGATGATCGAACTGAAGAAACCACGGAATAGATTGCTGATGCGCTTGAACATGGGAGACCTTTGCTAAAATGAGTTTACGCCTTCAGGACAGGATTGCAACGGTAACCGGCTCACGCTGTTGCGCCAGCAGATGAATGTCGGTTGCTTGAGTCCTTTGGTGCCTTTCGTTTCGTTTATATGTTTATGTCCTCTTTCCAGCGTCACCGGCCCTCTCCCTCAAGTGGGAGAGAGCCCGGCGCTGGGTGTTCCCCCTTTTGACAATGCCTGACGAAATGTCCGGCATGTCCCTTCCTGCCTCCTTGGCAAGTTGACGGAGGGCTCGCGTTTTGCTGACCGCCAGCCTCCGTGACTTTTCCGGTGGATTGGCTCGCCGTCCTCTCATTATCAGCAAGCTGATCGTTATCCCGGAAAACAACCTCGGTTGACACATCACAGCATGCAGCCTTGAAATTGGTCGCGCATCTATAATTGAAGGGTAGATTTATAAAGGCGTCTTCGGTTTGGGCTTCCGGTAGGAGTTTGTTACCACATCGTAACCGGGACAAAATGTTACAGGCTTGCGTGAATGGGTTTCACGGTTATGCTGTGGGACAAATTGACGCACTGGCCGCGCAACTAGTTGAGTTAATGAGAGTTGTATGATTCGCTCATTTGTTTTCACCACCCAGGGTCGTCTGCACAGCAAGGACATCGAGGTCTTCCTCATGCCGACGCTGCTGGCGGATACGAACCTCTTTTTGTGGGTGGATCTGGAGAACGCCACGGCAGAGGAGTGCAAGCTGGTCTTGGACGATATCTTTCACTTCCATCCTCTGTCGGTGGAGGATTGTATCATGGTCAGTTCCTCGCCGAAGGTTGAGGAATACTTGCCTAAGGAAGGGGACCTCTTTTCGCCCTACCTGTTCATGGTCATCCACGCCG
>JAURFH010000071.1 GCA_030834415.1 Verrucomicrobiota bacterium
TGACTCTGCCCACAGCCTTGACGATTGATGCGGCTGGCAATCTGTTCGCCACGGAGCAAGGGGGAGCGGTAAAGCGTATTACTCAAGCTGGTGCGGTAACTGTGATTGTGCCGGCAGCTACTTTCAACAATCCAAGCGGTATTGCAGCTTACCAGACCAATGTGGTGGCCATCAGTGACACGGGCAACAATGCCATCAAGTTGTTGAACGTAATCGATTTCAGCATCACAACTATGGCCGGTGGCTCGGGAGCTGGCTTCACGAACGGTCCTGGCGCTGGTGCTAAATTTAACATGCCCCGCAACTTGGTGCTGGCTCCCAACGGTTCACTGCTTATCGCTGACCAGAGCAATCATCGCGTGCGCGTGCTGACGGCCGAGGGTACGGTGGAAACGCTCTATGGTGTCTCCACCAACAAATGGCCGGAAAATCCTTTCTATCCCACTTATCCAGGATGGCAGGACGGCACGAATGCACACGCCAATCAGCCTTGGGGTGTCGCGATTGGCGCGGGTGGCACGAACATCTACATCACGGAAATTGGTCATGAGTTGGACTTGCTGAGAGGAGTGGCTAACCTGAGCTTTGCGGCTCCTACCGGTGGCAATTCGGGTGGCAGCGGTGTGGGTAACGTGTCCTTGACCGGCAATATCCTTACATTCGGTTTCGCCTCGGGAGAGGGTTCGGCATCATTCTTGGCCAAGGCAGGTCAGACTTACTTCGTTCCCGTCACGCTGACACTTCCCCCGGCGCAGAGTATATACTCTTTGGGTTTCTCACTGGCAGCGACCAACATGCCGACGAGCGGAGCACCTGCTCTGCCCATTGGCAGCCTCAGCTTTGGCACCATGCTCAAGAAGCCTGAACCCGGAATTTCCGGTGGTACCATTTTGCGGGATATTCCACCTGGTGCGTGGATTGGGGTGTATACGACAAATGTTCGCATCGATTCTGTTTCGGGCCAACCGATCACCAACTTGGTTCCGGTTGTCACAAACACGGTGTACTCCAGTACGGTCCAAAATCTGCTCGGGGTCAGTTGGTTGGAAATTCCGGGTGAAACCAATCTGTATAACACGATTAGCCAAGATCTCATCAGCTTCTCCCAGGCGCACATCAATCAGTTTTCTGCGCATTCAAGTGGGAAGGCTGTTTTGGGCACATTCGGGGTGACGATTCCTGCTGGTGCTCCAGCGGGTAGCAAATACCGGGTTCAAGTCTTTAACGGAAGCGGTAGCTCCAACCTGAACGGCGGGGTCAGCTTTGTGACGCCAATCAGCGGTTCATTGACCAACGGATCAATCAACTCGATCAAGGAAATCACAGTCGTGCCAAGCATCCGCTACTTGGTGGGTGACTTGGAAGAGTTTCGGTGGATCAATGCCGGTGATTTCGGTGATGGCAAAGTGGACATCGTGGATGCCCAAGAGACATTCCTCACAGCCATTTACCGCTATAACTCTCCGACCCCCGGCAGTGATCTGTTCGGGGCGATGGATTCTTACAACAACGGCAGCGGGGTAGATCCTTCGACCGGCAACATCGACACGGTTTTGACCGGTGATGGAGTCATATCCATCGGTGATGTGCAGGTGACATTGCGCCGTGCGCTGGATCCCTTCGTGGGCTGGGTAACGCGCGAAGCAGGTGGCGGTTCTCCGCTCCTCATCGCTTCCGGTCTGGAGAAACCCACGTTCGGAACATCCAGTGTACCTCAGCCCGTGGCTCCGATGAGCCTTGAAGACATGGGAACAATCAAGCTGGTGGCTGGCCAAGTGCAGGCAGCGGGGCCGGGACAGGTTGCAATTCCGATCAAAGCGATTGTCACTGGTCCGAATCCGATCAAGTCGCTGATGATATCTTTGGTTGTGGATCCGGTGGGTGTCTCGCCGAAATTGCAATCAGCTCTGCAATTCCAGCAAGTATATGCGAATTTGGGGGCTCCACATTTTACGACTGCCCAAGCCAACACTTTCGGTGCAGCGTGGTTGAATGCCCAGAACCCAGGCTCGCCTTATGGGGTTCCCGGTCTTACGGCTGGTGAGACTCTGATCGGCAATTTACTGGTGACGATTCCGGCAGGAGTAACTGACTACAGCGCTTATGTCGTGCGGGTGGCGCATGTGTCCGCAATTGGGACCAAGCGCACGACCAGTGCGAATGGTTTGGTTGTATTCAGTGACCGCTCGGGGTCGGTGATTGGTGATAACATACCCGACTCTTGGCGCCTGCGGTATTTCGATGGCAACTTGAACTTGCTCGCTGCTGCCACAGCAGATGCGGATGGTGACGGTATTCCTAACTGGGCGGAATATCGTGCCGGAACGGATCCGAACGATCCAAACTCCGGGTTGCGCGTGGGGGCTCCAGCCACAAATGGCGGCGGGGTTACGGTCAGTTGGCCGACGGAATTTGGGGCCAGTTATGTTGTGGAATACAGCACTTCGCTGGCTTCTGATGTATGGACCCAATTGGGTGGCATCAGGATTGGCAACGGTGGGGATCTGACCGTGTCGGATGTGAACAATTCCACCGATGGCCGCTTCTATCGCGTGCGACTGGTGGATGGCAATCCAGCCCAGTAAGCAGTTATTTCAAATCAAAGAAGAGGCGCATCGAAAGATGCGCCTTTTTCTTTTGTGATTGATTGAGAAATGCCAGCTCAGTTGATGGTCAGCTGTTGCTTGATCTTAAACTTCTCGATGCGCTTGCGCAGCGTGGCGCGGGTGATGCCCAACAGCTTGGAGGCGCGCACTTGGTTACCGCCCGTCTCGGCCAGAGCGTGGATGATGAGTTCGCGTTCCACCGTCGGGATAAGCTTTTGGTCGCCTTTGGAGCGGGCCCAATCGAACAGGCGCCGGATCAGCACGATCGTCTCATCCACCGTTTGTGGAGCTGGTGCGGGGGTAGCAGCGGCAGGCGTATCGGTCGCAGTTGGGGCAGCTGCAGGACTGCTTGTGGTTGCGGCGAGATCGGCAGGTGTCGAGAAAATCTCACTCGGCAAATCACTTTCCAAGATGGCATCGCCCTTGGCGACGACCAGAGCGCGCTGGATGGAGTTCTCCAACTCACGCACGTTACCGGGCCAGCGATAGGCTTGCATGGCCGCGATGGCATCATTGGTGATCGCCTTCAATGGCCCTTTTTGCGGTTGACCGTACTTCTTGAGGAAGTAGTTCACCAGCAAGGGGATATCCGTGGGGCGCTCGCGTAATGCCGGCATGCGGATGCGGACCACGTTCAGGCGGTAAAAGAGATCCTCGCGGAACTCCTTGGCGGCTACGGCTTGCTCCAGATTTTTGTTCGTCGCGGCGATGACGCGGACATTGACCTTCATCGGCTGATTGCCGCCGACTCGCTCAAAGGTGCCGGACTGCAGGACGCGCAGGATTTTCGTCTGCGTGGGCAGGCTCATATCCCCGATCTCGTCCAGGAAGATGGTGCCGTTATTGCACTGCTCAAACTTGCCGATGCGCTGGACGGCGGCCCCGGTGAAAGAGCCTTTTTCATGACCGAACAGCTCGCTTTCCAGCAGGTTTTCCGGAATGGCAGCACAGTTGATGGCCAGAAAGGGCTGGTTGCTGCGTTGGCTGTGGTGATAGACGGCGCGGGCCACGAGTTCCTTGCCGGTGCCGCTCTCGCCCGTGATCAGGGCGGTGGCATCGGACATGGCGAGCTGGCCGATGAGCTTGAAAACATTCTGCATCGGCTCACTGCGGCCGATGATGCCCATCTCGTAATCCTCCGTCTCAAGCGCCGGCTGGTAGCTCACCACCTGCTTCATGTCACGGGAGGCTTTGAGGGCGGCCGCGACGATCTGCTTGAGTTTAGGGACGTCGAAAGGCTTGAGCAGGTAGTCGAAAGCACCCAGCTTCATGGCCTCGATGGCCGTCTGGGTGGTGCCATAGGCCGTCATCATGATGACCGGGAGCTTGGCATCTATCTGGCGGAGCCGCCGGAGCGCCTCCAGTCCCGTGATGCCGCCCATGCGGACGTCCATGATGACCAGGTCAGGTTTGACCTTGGTCAACAGCTTCAGGCCTTCCTCGCCACTGGCAGCAGTGGTGAGTTCGATTTCAGGAGAATCGAAGATTCGGCGGAAAGAGTACTGAACATCCGCTTCGTCATCGATGAGCAGGAGTTTGTCCATCGTTACTTAGCCGCAAGGGTTGCGACGACCCACAAAGTAGCAACCCGGCATTATTTTGCACGACATTCTATCAATTATTGATGAAAAATACTGTGCATCTGGGAGTTATGGCCCTGATTCTGTTTCTGTCAGGTGATGCTTATCCCGAAATGACAGGTAAACCGCCCCGCCGATGAGGCTCCAGATCAGGCTGCCAGCGTAGGTGAGCAGGGAGAGCGTCAGGGCCTGAGTGCTGGGTACGGCGAATTGGGGGGCCGCCAGCAGCAGCACGAAGAGGTTTTCCCGAACCCCCAAGCCCGAGGGCGTTATGGGGATGGCGGACAGGCAGATGATAGCTGGCACGATGAAAAGCAGCGCCTGCAAGCCCACCGTAAGCGATAAACCGCCCGCCACAGCGTAGACTTGGAAGACGCAAACGGCATTCAGCACCATGGAATAGACCAGAGCCAGCAACAATGCCCGGGGATTTTCCCCGAAAAGGCGGCAGGAATTCAGGGAACGCTCCAAGACCTCGGCCTTGGGCAGGCGCTTGAGAAACTCCCGCACTTGAGGGAATCGTTTCGAGACCCCCCCGAAAAAGGCGAGGTAACAGAAAATTGCCGAACCGACGAACAAGGCGGCAATCAAGCCTCCAAAGCTGACCAAGGTGGGATTGTCCAGCCAAGCCCCGACATTGAAGAGCAGCATGATGGCGGCAAACAGCAGCATGGAAAACAGGCCGATTAGGCGATCCGCCAGCACGGTGGTGACCGCTTCCGTCTTTTGGTGATGCGTCTCCCGGGCGGCATAGTAGGCCTTGAAGAGGTCGCCCCCGGTAGAGCCGAGCAGGAAGGAATTGAAGAAATGCGCCACCAGCGAGATCTCCAAGGTCCGCCCATATGGTAGGCGGATATTCTGGGTGTGCAGCAGTCTTTGCCAACGCAGGGCTCCGAGAAAAAGCGTGATGCCCATGAATACCAGCGAGAGGAGAAAGGCTGGGAGGGACACGATCCGGACGGCCTCCCAAAGCTCCCGGGGACCGTGGTGCCATGCCTGCTGCCATTGCTCGGAACGGGTGAGGGTATTCCAATCACCACCACTACTGGTAATGGCCTGGCGGCCTTCCTGCATGAAAATCCCGTGAAAAATCCAGAGCATCAAGGCGGCACAGAGCAGCAATCGCCACCAGAGTTGACGCCATTTGCTGCGTTTGTTCAATGCTCCCCCCACACAGATTTCAAAAACGCAAAGCCTGTCTTCACTTCTTCCGGGGTGACGGATGGATTAAGCTCCATCACCTTGATTTTGTCACCCTCAGCGTAGCCGGCCAGTCCCTTAAAGTCGATGCTGCCCATGCCTGGTGCCCGGTGGTCCTGGTCCGGATACACCACATCGTGGAGATGGAAACCTATCAACCGGGACGAAACCGTCTCCAGATGCGCCCGATGATTGATCAGGCCCAGATTCGCTTTGATCTGGGCATGGCCGATATCATGCCAGTAACCGACTGTTTCGGGCGGGAAGCCGTTCAAAATCGCCGGATAATCGCCCTCTAGCGGGATTTCCTCCACCGCTTCACGGATCTCCAGACCGAGACGAATATTTAATTCGGCAGCTTTGACCGCCAATTCGCTCACCAGCTTGATAGCACGGGTCTGGGGCGCGTCCTTGACCCTCTCCCGCTCCTGCATGAGGGCTTCCATGACTTCCGCATGCCGGGCCTTATTATCAGCGGAGATGGCTTCAGAGAGCATATCCGTCACATTGCCCAAGGGGAGACGCCCGAAGTGCAGGACCACGGCCTTGGCGCCTACGCGGACGGCGGTTTCCAAGGTCTTCAGGGAATACTTCAGTGCATTGTCCCATTCGCGTTCTTTTTCGGCCGTGAATTTGAAAATGTTCGGATTGGGGTGGTTGTAGCCGAGGGGCAGGGGGCAGAAGTTATGCAGGCTGGATATCTTGATCTCGCCCGCATCCACAGCTTCAAAGATGCCCGGCAGGAGGCTGATGCGGATGCCGTGGCTCAGTTCGGCATACTCAAAGCCCAGCTCGCGGATTTCTCGGAGCATGTCGCGTCCGTCCGTGTGACGGTTCGAGTTCCAGCAGGTGGACAGGGAGTACATAAAAAAGCCGGGGCTATGAATTTCACAGCACCCGGCTGGTGGAAAGCCTAAATCTCTTACAGATCGGCGTAGCGAGCGCTTAGCATCGCCGAGAAGCGCGCGACCTTCATCTTGCGACGACGGCGTTCGCTGGGCTTCTCATAGTGACGGTGATTGCGCACCTCTTTGAGCGTCCCTTCGCGATCAATCTTCTTTTTCAGACGGCGCAGTGCCTTTTCAACGGACTCGCCTTTTTTCAGCTTAATCTCAGTCAACTTAACTCACATCCTCTCTGGATAGGCCGCCCTGCAAACCGTGATGGGCGTGCCAAAAAATTGGAGCCGAACTTTAGATTTCAGCGAGGGGGGTGTCAAACGGCAAAATAATTTCTTTGAGTTGTTTTAATGTATGTAATTGATAAAGAGCAGCTTAAGTGCTTTAAAAACTGTAAACTGCGAGAAGTGGCTTACGGTCGCCTATCAGCTTGATTTGTCATGGCAGTCTGCAATTATCACGGCATGGGGTTGCCGTCCGAACCACAAACGCTTACGCCGGAGCAGGTTGCTGAACTTAATAGCAAGCTGTCCGAGATGCGTCATGATATCAACAATTACCTTTCCATGGTGATTGCGGCGACGGAATTGGTGAAACGCAAGCCGGAGTCGGCTGATCGTTTCCTTGAAATGATTGCCCTCCAGCCCCCCCGGATCACGGCCGAAATGCAGGCATTTTCGACAGAATTCGAGAAAATGCTCAAGATTGAGCGGGAATAGAGTCTTCTGGCCTCCCGGTAGCCGCACTGACGCGGCGGCGAAATTCCTCCACGGACACTTCTTTCGGTTTGGCGCGGCAAGTCTGCTCGAAGCCCGGGAAATTCCACAGATTCGGAAAATCGCGGCATTGTTGCGGCTTCACGGGTTGCACAAGGCAATCTCCTCCTTGGAGAAAGATACATTCCCCGTTCGGCTTATCCATGATGGAGAGTCCTTGCCGATTTGAGCGCAACCGGGTGTATTGCTGGATAAAAGCATGCTCCACCAACCCGAGATGTGCCGCCATACGGCTGATCTCGGCATCCGTGATGCGCACCTGGCCCGGCCACTTGCAGCAGGCCGTGCAGCGCTGACACTCGTAAAATACCGGCATGGGCGGCAGCGTAGGGGATTCCGATGGCGGAGCAAGAGCGAGCTTTCATTATGAATATTCACCTTGCTGAAAAAGGTCGAAGAGAGGACTTTTCAAGCAAAGCAAAGGTGGCCGAATGAATTCAACCAAACGCCTCAGTCACTTCATCAAGCGTGCCCTATGCCTGCTCGCGAGCGTGTGCTGGTTTGGCATCGCGATCGGCTTCGGTGTGGTCTTGGTCCAGTATCTCCTCAATGGTGCCGGCGTGCAGTTCTTTGGGTTCGTGATCTCATCTGCGAGCGTGCTCTTGGGCGTGGTGCATGTGACGGGTTTTGCGTTCGCGATGTTGTTCAGTTTTGTGCTGGCGATCTGGCTGGCGGCGTGCGGGATGACACCCAGAGCTGAACTGGCAAACAAGGAATAGCATGTCGAGGAAAAAGGGAATTCCGATAATCTTTTTGCTGGTGGTCATGGTTTTGGCATTGAAATGGTGGTCTGCCCAAGTGCGGAAAAATCATGAGCAGCGTTGTCGCTCCAACATGGAGGTGCTTTATTCGGCGGCCATTTCATCCTGTCTGGAACAGAAGAAAGGCCCGGATGAAGTGCTGAATTTCGATGAAGTTGCCATGTATGTCAGACCGATGGATAGAGTGTGTCCTGAGGGGCACATTCCGTATGCTTCATTTTCTGTGCTTCAAGGACCAGCGTGTCCCCATGGGCATCAGTTCTTGCCGGGCGAGAAAAGGCCGTTAACAGCCAGCGCCAATAATGCCAAGATGAGAGGGCTTTATATGGCATATGGATTCACCAATCTAATCGTGCATGAGACGGCATCGCGCCCGGAGTGAAGCCGGGGATGGATCGCTTAGTTTCACTGCGATTGTAACCGCACCCCGTTTCCAGACGTCACCGATTCCAGACAGTTAACCTGAAAATCATGAAGTTTATGAAACGAGTTTTATTGGCAATCGTAAGTGGTGGCGTGTTGGTGGCATCTTCGGTGATGGCCCAGGAAGCGCCGACGAAACCGCGTGAAGAGGTGACCAAAGGGGCAAAACCGGAAGGTCTTCCCTCCCGTGAAGAGATCCGCAAAGAGCTGGAAGCGCTCCCGCCGGAGCAGCGTGAGGCGAGATTGAAAGAGATCCGCGAGCGCATGCAGAAGAGTCCTGAGATGCAAAAGCTGCGCGAGGAGATCATGGCTTTGCCGCCGGAACAACGCGAAGCACGGATGAAGGAGATCCGTGAGAAGTACGGCAAGGGTGGCGGCACTCCTGAAGCGGGTAAACGCCGTGAGGAGATGAAGGAGCTCACACCGGAACAACGCGAGGCGCGCATGAAAGAGATGCGTGAGCGAGGTGGCAAGGGTGAGGGTACGGAGGAGTTCGCCAAGCGTCGCGAAGAGTTCAAGAACCTCCCGCCCGAAGAGCGTGAGGCGAAAATCAAAGAGATGCGCGAGCAGTTCGCCGCCAAGCGCAAGGAGCTGGAAAAGAAGCGGGCTGACGGTACTATTTCTCCGGAAGAAGACCGGATGCTGGAACGTATCGAAGCCATGGGCAAGCGCGGAGAGCAGGGCAAAGAAGGCGCTCCCCGCCGTCCGAAAGCGGAGTAAATAACGCTGCTCAATTTCAAGGCCGCCTACATCGGGCGGCCTTTTTGTTGTTGTGCCACAGGGCCTTCTGACCCAAGGATGGGGCATGCACCGACGGGTCTTTTCTTGAATCTCCGCCGTGTGTACCCGTCTGATGGACAGAGACACATGGGCGTCGGTTGTATGACTCAGGCATCGCGTGGATCCCGTTGAACCCACTGATTCGGAATTGATAGCCGCTGTATTGCGGGGCGATACCGCGTGCTTCGAGCAGTTGATCACGAAGTATCAACCGCGTGTCTTTGCCACCGCCCGCCGCTATGCCCGGCGTGATGATGAGGTGGAGGATATCGTGCAGGAGGTTTTTCTGAAGGCGTATCAGAAGCTATCCAGCTTCCGTGCGGAAGCCCCCTTCGAGCACTGGCTCATGCGCTTGGCGGTCCGCACCTGTTATGATTTTTTGCGGGATCACCAACGTAATCGCGAGACAAGTTTCACCGAGATCACCGATGCGGAGGATGACTGGCTGGAACGGCATGCGGAGGACCCGGACGGCAGCGATGAAAAGGCCACGGAGGCCAAGGAGCTGGTGGACAAGGTGCTGGAAAAAATGTCCCCAGCCGGCCGACTGGTCATCACCCTACTGGAGATCGAGGACCGGTCGGTCAAAGAGATTGCGGAACTGACCGGGTGGTCGGTGCCGTTGGTCAAGGTCCGGGCTTTCCGGGCCCGGGCGGAGATGAAAAAGTTGCTGACAAAATTGATGAAGGACAAGAAGTTGTAACCCCAGAGGCATCGAGATGCGTCTGTTTGATTAGCAGGCTTATGAATACCGCCAATCTTAATAAGAAATTGATCGCCGCCGCGCGGCACCACGGCACTTCGGACCGTGTTCCTTACGCTTTTGAGAAGCGTATCATGGCGCATATCAAGGACTTGCGTCCGGTTGATGTCTGGGCGTTGTGGGGGCGTGCCCTTTGGCGGGCGGCGGCACCCTGTGTGGCGATCACCTTGATCATCGGAGTATGGTCATTCCAATCGCGGGACTCCGAAGTCGCGCAATTGAAGTCTGCTGATCTGGAGACGACCGTGCTCGCGCCGATGGATAATTTGGGAGATGTTTGGTGAGTATTTGGAGGGTCATTCTCGCTACTTTGGTTATTTTTGGCGCTGGTGTCATTGCCGGCGCCTCGTTCATTAATCGTCTGCATCAAACGGCCCATGCAGCGGCAGCGGGCAGCGATGCCTCTACCCGCCATCCGCTGAATCCTTGGGAGACTCCCGTCATCAATACGAATAACCCGCCGCGTTCGGTCCGGGCGAAGAACGATTTTCTGAACCGTTTCGGCCAGCAACTGGAGATCACCAGTGAACAGCACGCGCGCATCGAACAGATCTTGGGAGACAGCCAGAAGCGCACGAAAGAGATATCGGACAGTGTCGCCCCGTATCTCCGGGAAGAGGTGCGCCATACCCGCGAACTCATCCGCAATGAACTGACCGCCGAGCAGTTGGTGAAGTACGACGAGATCTTCCGGCCTAAGTCCAAGAAGAAAACGGATGACCCTAATCTGAAACCGGTCGTGCCCAAGAAAAACGCCCGGTTGCTCACGCAAGGGGAATAATCCCTTTTCATTCGGCCGTTAATTTTCACTTCCCCGCGCCCAATGCGGCTACTAGTCTCCCGCCCCATGACTTTACAGACATTCAAGATTGCGGCTTTGGCAGGTGACGGTATCGGACCTGAAGTGATGCGGGAGGCCATCAAGGTGCTCCGCGCCGTAGAGAAGAAATTTCCGGTGGCATTCAAGATCACGGAAGCACCAGTTGGCTGGGCGGGTATTGATGCCGCTGGCAAGGCGTTGCCCGATGCCACCCTAGCCCTCTGCAAAGAATCCGATTGTATCCTGTTCGGTTCCGTTGGTCTGCCGGACCGTGACCCGACGATTCCGAAGGAAGAGCGTCCTGAGCGCGCGGCTCTCTTGCGCTTGCGCAAGGAATTCGGCCTGTTCGCGAATCTGCGTCCGGTGAAATTGCCCAAGGAGCTGGCGCATGCCTGCCCGTTGAGCAAGGAGCGTCAGGGCGACGGCCTCGATATCATGGTCGTGCGTGAGCTGACGGGCGGGATGTATTTCGGTCAGCCGAAGATGACGGAAGACCTCGGCAACGGCCAACTCCGCGCCATCGACACGATGGTTTACACCACGGCGGAGATTGAGCGAATCGCCAACGTGGCGTTCCGCACGGCGGCGTTGCGGCGCAAGAAGGTGACGAGTATCGACAAGGCGAACGTGCTGGAAAACGGCGTGCTCTGGCGCGATGTGGTGACCAAGGTGAGCAAGGAATATCCGGATGTGGCCCTCGAGCACATGTTCGTGGATAACGGCGCGATGCAGCTCATGCTCAAGCCCACGCAGTTCGACGTGATGCTGTGCGAGAACATGTTTGGCGACATCCTGAGCGATGAAGCCGCGGCGTTGGCCGGTTCCTTGGGCATGCTGCCGAGCGCGAGCCTCGGCGCGACGAGCGGTGACAAGACCTTCGGCTTCTACGAGCCAGCGGGCGGCACAGCGCCGGATATCGCCGGTAAAAACCTCGCGAACCCGATCGCGCAAATCCTCTCCACGGCCCTCATGCTGCGTCACACGTTCAAGCTGAACGAAGCGGCGAACGCTGTCGAAGCCGCCGTGACCAAGGCCATCGAGGCGGGCAACCGCACGGGCGACATCTACACCGCTGCCGATCCGAACGCGAAGAAAGTCGGCACCACCCAGATGGGTGATGCGGTGGCCGCGAACATCTAACCAACTATCTTAGTATACCTATGGCGACAAAAACGATCATCAAACCGGCCAAGTCCGCTCCGGCGGTGGGCCCATACAACCATGCCGTGCGCGTGGGCGACCTCTTGTTCTGCGCGGGCCAGATCCCGCTGGACCCGGCCACGAGCGATCTCGTGGCAGGCGACATCAAGGTGCAGACCGAGCGCGTGCTCCAGAACGTGAAAGCGATTCTGGATGATCAAAACCTGACCTTTGCCAATGTGGTGAAGAGCACGGTATTCCTGACGAACCTCGCGGACTTCGCGGGCATGAACGAGATTTACGCGAAGTATTTCACGGGTGACTTCCCGGCGCGTTCCACCATCCAGGTGGCCGCTCTGCCGAAGGGCGCGATCGTGGAGATCGAAGTCATCGCGCACTTCTGAGGGATTTACGATTTACGAATGACGATTTACGGGCCGGTGCTGAAAGATACAGCACCGGCTTTTTTATTTTCTACTGTGATTCGGGAAGGACGATTCTAGAATCTGGCCCACATGAGCAAGCCGGTGATCAATCTGATGGTGTTAAGGTCTGCGGATCTGGCCACGGCCCGTTCTTTTTATGAGGCGCTGGGGTTGGGTTTTGTCGAGGAACAACACGGTAGCGGACCGATACATTTGAGTTGTGAGCGCGGTGGCATGGTGATGGAGTTGTATCCGGGCAAGCCGGGGCAGGCACCGGAACGGTTGAATGCAGGGGCGACAATGCTGGGATTCTCTGTGGATTCAGTGGAAACGACGTTGGAGAAATTGAAGACGCTTGATGTCAAAGTGGTGACGGAGCCGAAAGATTCGCCTTGGGGAAAGAGGATGGTAGTGTTGGACCCTGATGGGCGGGCGATAGAGGTTTCGGAACCGCCTCGTAAATCGTAATTCTAGAATCGCCGATCAATAGATGGAGCCGTTTCTTTACATTTTTATCGGGGTTATGTTTGGCGGAGTCATCGGGTGGCTGGTGGGTTCGCGCAAAGCAGTGGCCGCCCCGGCGGACAACCGGCTGGAAGGGGAGTTGCGTCAACAATTGACGCAGCGCGAGGCGGAGCTGAACCAATTGCGCGCCCAGCAGACACAATCGGCCAGTGCATTGGCGGGAGCGGAGGCGAAGCATCAGGCGGCGGAGCGGTTGCTGGCGGAGCAGAAGGAACTGCACGCGAAAGCCATCGCCGATGCGAAAGGGGCGCAGGACAAGGCGCTGGTAGATCTGCGTGAGGCGTTCAAGGCTCTCAGCGCGGATGCTCTGAAGGCGACGCAGCCGGATTTCCTGCGACTCGCCACTGAGACCTTGGCCAAATTCCAAGAGACTGCGAAGGGTGATCTGGCGCAGCGGCAGGAATCCATCAAGACCTTGGTGGAGCCGCTCAAGCAGCAGCTCGATGTCTATCAGAAGCGTTTGCAGCAGAGTGAGACGAGCCAATCGCAGGCGCTGGGCGAGGTGAAGAAACATCTCGAACATCTGGCGCAGCAGAGCCAGTCGCTTTCCTCCGAGACCTTGCAATTGCGGAAGGTGCTGAGCTCCAACCAAGCGCGAGGGCGTTGGGGGGAAGAGACCTTGCGGCGCGTGGTGGAGGCGGCCGGGATGAGTGCGCATTGCGATTTTACGGAGCAGGCGCAGTCCGGCGACAGCAAGCCGGATATGATCGTGCGGCTGCCGGGCGAGAGGATCATCATCGTGGATGCCAAGGTGCCGGATCTGGAATTTCTGCAAGCAGTGGATGAAGCGGACCCGATGAAGCGGTCGGAAGCGCTCGCTGCCCACGCCAAGAAGCTTAAGGACACGGTCAAACAACTCGCGGACCGGGATTATCCCAAGACCTTTGCGAACTCGCTGGATTACGTGGTGCTGTTCGTGCCAGCCGAGTCACTTTTCAGCGCGGCTTTGGAAGGGGATCAGGACCTCATCGTTTGGGCCGCGCAGAAGCGCATCCTGCTGGCCACTCCGACATCGCTCATCGCCTTGCTCCGCTCCGTTTCCGTGAGCTGGCAGCAGCACGCGCAGACGCAGAACGCGAAAGACATCAATGAGGCGGCACTGGAACTATTCACGCGCGTGGTGAAGTTCACGGAACATTTCGAGAAGATCCGCAGCGGACTGGAGCGCGCGAACAACGCCTATAACGATGCGGTCGGGAGCTACGAGCGCATGGTGCGCCCGAGTGGCGAGCGTCTGCAAAAGCTGGCGGCGACAGAAGGTGGTAAGCAATTGGCGGAGGCGGGTCCGTTGGATGCGACTTTGCGGTTGCCGCCGAGTTAGAGAATGAGGAATTAAGAAGGGAGAAGGCAGAAGCTGGGCCGTCTAGGTGACGAGGTGTCCCTAATCTTGGATGTGACGGTAATGGCGATGGTACGTGGTGAAGGCCATAGTATGGGAACCGGGGTCGAAGTTCGACTTCCCTAACCGGTCCTTACCAACGCAAGGGAAGCGAGGCGTCAAGCCGCCTCTGGCGGAAAGCTGCGTCAAGCCCCAGCACTCCAAAGAGGTCACTTCCCGCTTTTCTTTTTGATGATGGGTCCGGGCGGCAGGGGGTCGTTCGCCTGCTGGAGTTCGAGCCACTTCTTGTGGGCGCGCTCGCGTTGGCGATATTCGCTGGGGGAGACTTGCGTCATGCGCTTGAAATCACGGCTGAAGTAGAACTGGTCGTAATACCCGGTCTCATCCGCGATCTGAGCGATGGAAAGGTCGGTTTCCAAGAGGCGCTTCTTCGCCTGATTGATGCGCTCGCGCTTGAGCCAGTCGATGGGGCTGGTGCCGGTGGCGGCCTTAAAATTACGGAAGAAATTCGAGACGCTCATGTGCGCCATGGCAGCGAGTTCATGCACGCGCAGGGGCTTGTTGTAATACAGGCGCATCGCCTCGATGGGCTTATGCAGCGATTGCGGGATCTCGTTCTCCTTCTTGGGCGAAGGATTCGCCGAGTAGCGCGTCTTGAACAGCTCACGGATGAGCTGGCCCACTTCTGCATGGATGGTGACTTCCATGGCGATGGGGCGGGTTTCCATCACGCGGAAGATACGCTGGAAGATGGCGGCAGAGGTGCGGGCATTGATACCGGAGAAAACCGGTGAGCCCGTGGAAGTGAGCATCTGGTACATGCGCTCCATGTGCGGGCCGTCCACGCGGATCCAGAGCATTTCCCACGGTGAACCTTCCTCCGGCCAGTGGGAATTGGCGTGATGATTGAAAATCCAGGCGATCTCCCCCTCGTTCACCGGCCAGGTGCGGTCATTGACCTTCACATGGCCTTTGCCTTTCAAGCAGAGCAGGAGTTTATGGCCGGGGTAATTGGGGTGCACCTTGGCGTAATCCAGCCCGGCGATGAGATGCCCGGCGCGGAGCACACAGTAAAAGATATCGCGACTCGCCTCAGTAGGCGTGTGGAACAGCGAAATCAATATCTTCGTCTGTTTAGGGGCGGTTCGCATCGTGTTAGAGGATATTACATGAAACAGGCCAAGCTGTCTATGAGTCTTGCGTGAGAATCTGGTTGTAGTTGTGAGCAGTGTGCATCGCCTGTAATAGACGCAGTCAAGGGGGCGTAGTGTTCAAAAGAAGTTTCGCGCCAGACTGCCAGCAACGACTTGATGACCGCTGGGATTGGCAGGAAGTGCCATACAGTTGGAGGAATATTGCATGGCAAATGAGGATTGAGATGGTAAAAAGGTGAAAAGCCCGAAAACAGATTTTTAGCCATAGATGGATATCGACAAGCACAGATGGAAAAGAATGTCTTGGGTGTTGAAACGCAGCTTAACATTAGCTTTCGCTGCGGTTTGTGCATTTACGACTGTCGCGGCAGAACGTCCGATTGATTTCACCCATGATGTGCAACCTATATTGGCGGCCAAGTGCTACGAATGTCACGGGGCCGATGTGCGGAAGGGCGGGTTGCGGCTGGATCTGAAGCATGATGCGCTTTTGGGCGGGGATGATGGCGCGATCCTCGTGCCGGGGAAGAGCGCGGAGAGTTTGGTCATCAAGAAAGTATCAGCGACAGATTCGGCCAAGCGCATGCCACCAAAAGGCGAGCCTCTGTCAGCACAGCAGGTTGCCACGTTGCAGAAGTGGATCGATGGTGGCGCTGTCTGGCCGGAGGAGACGGTGAAACCGCAGAGCCAGCACTGGGCCTTTCAAGCTGTGAAGCGCGTGGAACCTCCGAAGGTGAAGAAAGACAAGTGGGTGATGAATCCTATCGATGCATTTGTGTTGGCGCGACTGGAGCAGGAGAAGATCAAGCCCTCGCCAGAGGCAGATCGCTACACCTTGGTGCGACGTCTGAGTCTGGACCTCTTGGGCCTGCCGCCGACGCTGGAGGAAGTGGAAGCCTTCGTGAACGACAAATCGCCGGATGCCTACGAAAAGCTGGTAGAGCGTATCTTGGCTTCGCCCCATTTTGGTGAGCGTTGGGGGCGGCACTGGCTGGATATGGCGCGCTATGCGGATAGCGACGGTTACGAGAAGGATCGGGCGCGGCCATTCGCCTATCTGTATCGCGATTGGGTGATCAAGGCGATCAACGAGGACATGCCGTTCGACGAGTTCAGCATCGAGCAGCTCGCGGGCGATCTGTTGACGAAGCCCACGCATGAGCAGATCGTGGCGACAGGTTTCCATCGGCAGACGCTCACGAATACGGAAGGGGGCGTGGATCAGGAGGAGTTTCGCACCAAGGCGGTGGTGGATCGCGTGAGCACCACGAGCACGGTATGGCTCGGCCTCACGATGGCATGCGCGGAGTGTCACAGTCACAAATACGATCCCATCACGCAGCGGGAGTTCTACCAGTTCTACGCGTTTTTCAACAATGCCTCCGAGAAGAACGTGCCGTCACCACAACCAGATGAGCAGGCGAAGTATGAGGAAGCGAAAGCGAAGTGGGACAGCGAGAACGACAAACTGAAGGCGAAGCTGGCGGACTATGTGAAGCACGATCTGCCGGCGAAGCAAGTAGCGTGGGAGAAATCTGGGCGAACGAAATCAACGCCTTGGCAGAATCTAAAAGTGGCGAAGACAGCCTCGGTCAATGGTGCGACCCTGAAAGTGCGGGGAGATGAGGTGGTTGTAAGTGATGGTAAGCTGCCGGATACTGACACCTACACTATCGAGGCCACAGCAGGGTTGTCACGAATCACGGGCTTCCGTCTGGAGGCGATCGATGACCCGACGCCGAAGAAAGGACCGGGGCGGGCTAAGGACGGGAATTTCGTGCTGACGAAATTTAGCGTGGTAGCGGTCTCGCCCAATGGTGAGGAGCGTGAGGTGAAGTTGGGCAATCCACAGGCGTCGTTCTCGCAGAACCGTTTTCCGGTAGAGAACGCGCTGGCTGGGCAGGCGAGCAGTGGCTGGGCGGTGGCTCCGAAGCTGGATGAATCCCACGCCGCCGTGTTCGAGACGGAAGAGGATCTGGTGCTGCCTGAAGGGGCCAAGCTCGTCTTCAAGCTGGAGCATAACTACAAGACGACTTATCTGCTGGGTCAGTTCCGGCTTTCCGCGACGGATGCCGCACGGCCATTGAAATCCGATCTCCTGCCTGCTGATGCCACGATGGCACTCGCTAAGGAGCCAGACTTGCGCACGAAAGCCGAGCGCGCGGCGTTGGCCAAATATTATCAAGAACAGGTGGATGCCGGGGCACGCAAGTTGCAGGCAGCCATCGATGCGCATGCGAAGAAAGCGCCTGCGGCACCGGCGACATTCGCTGCTGCGATCACGGAAGAGCCAACCGGACGCAAGACGCAGGTGCATATTCGCGGGAACTTCATGGACAAGGGCATGGAAGTGCAGCCGGGCGTGCCTTCCATTTTACCTATCTTGCATACGCGCGGGGACAAGCCGGACCGGCTGGACTTGGCGACCTGGCTCTTTGATCCGGTGAATCCTTTGACGGGCCGTGTCGCTGTGAATCATATCTGGCAGAATCTCTTCGGGCGTGGGCTGGTGAACACGGTGGATGACTTTGGCACGCGGGGAGACAAGCCCACGCATCCGGAATTGCTGGACTGGCTGGCGAGTGAATTTCCGCGGTTGAAATGGAGCCGGAAGGAGATGATCAAGCTCATCGTGATGTCGAACACCTACCGGCAGGAATCTGTCATCCGCCCGGAGTTGGAAACGCGTGATCCTTTGACCACCTTGCTCGCGCGCCAGAACCGGTTGCGCTTGGAGGCGGAGAACGTTCGCGATGCATATCTCGCGGCGAGTGGTTTGCTGACACGCAAGGTGGGCGGGCCTAGCATCCGCCCGGCATTGCCAGCTGATATCGCTGCCTTGGGTTATGCGAACTCTGTGAAGTGGGCGGAGAGCGAGGGCGAGGACAAGTATCGTCGGGGGCTTTACATCTTCTTCCAACGCACCGTGCCGTATCCGATGTTGATGACCTTTGATGCACCGGATTCGAACACCGCCTGCACCCGGCGTGAACGTTCTAATACACCCTTGCAGGCCCTGACGTTGTTGAATGATCCGGTGTTTTTCGAGTGCGCCCAAACTTTAGGCCGTCGCATAGCTGATGTGCCGACGAGCGATGTGGATGAGAAGATCCGCACGGGCTTCCAGTATTGTTTCGGCCGGCCGCCATCCCGGGCGGAAGCGCGGCGTTTAAAGGCTTTGTATGAAGACCAGTTCGAATTGCTCGAGGTGCGGCCTGAGAATGCGAAGAAGCTGGTCGGGGTCAAAACTGCTGACGCTGATGTGGCCATGAAGGCCGCGCTCGTGGCGTTGGCCCGGGTGATGTTGAACCTGGATGAATTCATCACGAGAGAATGAGGATACGGCGATGAACTTGCGGAAATATCTTTCACCGGACGAACTCACGCAGTTGACGCGGCGGGATTTCCTAGCGACGAGCGCGACGGGGCTGGGTACGCTGGCGCTGGCCACCTTGTTCAAGCAGAACAACCTGCTTGCCGCTGAAGCCTTGCCGCAGGACCCACTGGCCGTGCGTCAGCCGCATTACGCACCGAAAGCTAAGAATTGCATCCTTATCTATTTCGAGGGTGCGCCGAGCCAGATCGATCTCTTCGATCCGAAACCGAAATTGAACGAATTGGATGGGCAGAAACTACCAGACTCTATGTTGGAGAAGGTACGGTTCGCCTTCATCAAGAAGGAGACGGTGCGGCTGATGGGCAGCCCACGCACGTTCAAGCCGCACGGGCAATGCGGCATGGAGTTGAGCGATCTGTTGCCGAACATCGGGAGTATTGCCGATGACATCTGTCTCATCCGCTCGATGAACACGACGCAGTTCAATCATCATCCGGGGCAACTCATGATGAATTGCGGTTCCCCGTTGTTCGGCCGACCGACCATGGGGGCGTGGTTGAACTACGGCTTGGGCAATGAATCACACAACCTGCCGGGCTACGTGGTGCTCACTGCCGGGCGCGGCTCCAGTGCGGGAGCCAGCGCGTGGACGAGTGGATTCCTGCCGAGCAGTTACGCGGGTGTGCTGTTCCGCAATCAGGGCGATCCGGTGCTGAACCTGTCGAATCCCGAAGGCTTCACG